>NZ_BAAFGR010000042.1:0-51224 GCF_041154655.1 Nocardia sp. JMUB6875 | reverse complement strand
CCCGCCTCTCGATCACGGTCCGGGACTGAACCCGATCCCGTTCGAACGGTTTCGAGGAATCAGCGCAGGTGGGTTTCGAAGAAGCCGAAGATGCGCTTCCAGGCGTCCTCGATGGCTTCCTCGTTGTAGCCCAGGCCGGTGACGCGCAGCAGCGGTTCGGCCGGGGTCATATTGGCGAAGGAGTGGGTCACGCCCGGGTAGGTCTTCACGTCGTGAGCGATGTTCTGGTCGGCCAGCACCTTCTCGAGTTTCGGTCCGCGACCCGGATTCGCGGGGTCGAGCGCGCCGTAGCTGGCCACGACCGGGCAGGAGCCGCGCAGCATTTCGTCGTAATTGCCGCGGCCCGACGGATAGAACGGCGCCGCGACGTCGAAACCCTTGGTGGCCACCAGTAGTGCGAAGCCGCCGCCCAGGCAGAAGCCGACCACCGCCACCCGGCCGGTGCAGTTCGGATCCGCGATGAGATGGGCGCGGGCGCTGAGGATGTCGTGCACGGTGACGCCGTCGCCATTGGCCAGCAGCTCGCGCATCATGCCGGGCACGCAGCGAACGCGGCCGCGCGCGAACAGGTTCGGGGCGATGGCGAGATAGCCGTTCGCGGCCAGGCGGTTCGCGGTGCCCTGGACGTCCGCGCCCATGCCGAGGCCGTCGTGCAGGACCACCACACCCGGCCAGGGTCCTGCCCCGGCCGGAGTGGCGACATAGGCGTCGATCGGTCCGTTAGGCGTGGTCAGCTGGATAGAGCTCATCGTCGAACCCCTCGGTCGTGGACGGAACCAGTGACCGCATCCTAACGTGTCTGGGACAATCAGCTCTCGATCGGGAGGCCCGCTTCGGTCCAATCCTGAATGCCCTCACGGTATTTGCGGACATTCGTGTAGCCCAGCTGCTCGAGCTTGGTGGCGACGAACTGACTGTTGGCGCAGGCGGGGTTGGAGCAGTAGGTGACGATGGCCGCGTCGAGGTCCGGGAGCAGTTGGGGCGCCTTGGTTTCCACGTCGGCCTCGACCAGGGCGAGCGCGCCGGGGAGGTGCGCCTTGGCGTAGTACTCGCCGCCGAGGGCGTCGAGCACGATCACCGATCCGGCCTCGATCTCCTTGACGAGTTCGTCGCGAGTGATGAGTGCGGTCATGGGATTTCCCTTCGGAACATCGGATCGAACTTCTAGCGCACGAAAGTGTGTGCGTGTGCACGCTACTACTTACGTGCGCGCGCACGCAACTGGTTATGATGGGGCGGTGTCCACCTCCCGATCCCATCCGGCCGTCCACGCCTGGGCCGCCCTGCTGCAGGTCCACGCCAAACTGGTGCCCGAACTCGACGCCGAACTGCGCCGGACCACCGGGCTGCCGCTGAGCTGGTACGACGTCCTGCTGGAACTCGATGGGCCGCACCGGCTCCGGATGAGCGACCTGGGCGAACGCGTGGTACTCAGCCGCACGCGGGTGAGCCGGCTGGTCACCGAGATGGAATCGCACGGTTTGGTGCGGCGTGAATCCAATCCCGACGACGGGCGATCGGCGTTCGTGAGCATTACCGATACCGGCCGCCGCCGCTTCCGCGAGGCCGCGCCGCACTATCTCGCCGGGATCGAGGCGCGCTTCGGGGGCAGACTGGACAAGGCCGAACTCGAGACCGTGGCCGCGGCGCTGCGCAAGGTGCTCGGCCCGGCCGACGTCGATCAGCGGCCGAGGTGACCACACCGAACTCGAACAGAGGAGATATCTAGTGCGTTTCGGCATCTTCGTCCCGCAGGGCTGGCGGCTCGATCTGGTCGGAATCGATCCCGCCGCGCAATGGGGAGTGATGCGAGACCTGGCCCGGCGGGCCGACTCCGGCGACGCCTGGGAATCCCTGTGGGTCTACGACCACTTCCACACCGTGCCGGTGCCGACCGAGGAGGCCACCCACGAGGCGTGGTCACTCATGTCCGCGTTCGCGGCCAGCACCTCACGAATCCGGCTGGGACAGATGTGCACCGCCATGAGCTACCGCGATCCGGCCTATCTGGCCAAGGTCGCGGCCACCGTGGATCTCATCTCGGGCGGGCGCGTGGAAATGGGTATCGGCGGCGGCTGGTACGAGCACGAGTGGCGTGCCTACGGCTACGGATTCCCCTCCGCCGGTGTGCGATTGGGCCGCCTCGACGAGGGTGTGCAGATCTTCAAGCAGGCCTGGACCACCGGCAAGGCCACCTTGAACGGCAAGCACTACCAGGTCGACGGTGCAATCGTGCGTCCGCTTCCGCTGCAGGAGGGCGGCATTCCGATCTGGATCGCGGGCGGCGGCGAGAAGGTGACGCTGCGCATCGCGGCGAAGTACGCGCAGTACACCAACTTCGCGGGCGATCCGGAGACCTTCGCGCAGAAGTCGGAGCTGCTGCGCGGCCACTGTGCCGCGGTCGGAACGGATTTCGACGCCATCACCCGCAGCTCGAACTTCAACACCCTGGTCGGCGCGACCGAGGGCGAGGTGCAGGAGCGACTCTCCGCGCTGGAGGCACGCTTGACGCCCTTCGTCGGCGCCGAGGGCGCGGCCCAGCACGTCAAGGATCTGTTCCGGAACTCCCCCGCCGTCGGCACCCCGGAACAGATCGTCGAAAGGCTGTCTCAGGTAAAGGATCTCGGCCTTGGCTACTCGATCCATTACTTCCCTGAGACAGCCTACGAAACATCGGGTGTGGAGCTGTTCGAGCGGGAGGTCATTCCCGCTCTGCGCTGATCACCGGAAGAACGAGAAGAACTCGTAGCCGGTCGGATCCCCGCTCATCTTCCAGTGCAGGCCTTGGAGGAAGAAGCAGGCGATCAGATTGGTGGCGGCGAAGGTGAACAGCACGGCCGGAGTGATGCGGGCGGCCCGGCGCAGGGCCTGCGAGGTGGCGCTCACCCGGCCGGGTTCGCTGAAAGCGGCCAGGAAGAGCACGATTCCGGCGGCGAGCACGGCCATCACGAAGGTGATGAAGGCCCAGGTGTAGAGGTGCAGGCCGAACAGGGCGCCGGCGTAGCCGGGATCCGGGGGCACGATGTGCATGAGCACCTGGGCTCCGGAGACGAAGCTGCCGAGGATGGCGGCCATGACGGCCCAACCCCAGCCGGAGGCGAATTCGCGGGTGGTCACCGACCCGGTCCGCGAGCGGACGATGATGTAGGCGGGGCCGATGGCGCTGAGCAGGAAGAACATTCGCTGCAGCAGGCACATGGGGCAGGGGTACTCCCACAGCACGAACTGGAAGGTGTAGGCGCCGAGCAGGGTGGCGCACATGCCGATCACGTAGACGTGGGCGAACCAGAGGCCGAGCTTGTTGGAGAGCGAAGGGGAATCGGTGGTGACCCGGGCGCCGGTGCCGGCGGGGGCGGTGAGGGTGGTCATGAGATCAGCTCCTGGGGTGGTGGTCACAGGTCGAGGACGAACGAGTGATCGATGACGTGGGGAAGGAAAGCGAGAACCGACAGGGCCAGGGTCGCCGAGCACAAACCCATCGCATAGCCCCGCGGCCAGCCGCGTACCACCGCCACCACACACAGCAGGATGAGAGCGAAGAGGAGGGTGTACATTGTGTCCTGATTTCGTCGGGGATTCGGTCACCCCTTACTTTTCACCCGACGAGAACACGCTGGTAGACGCCCCGTTTCGATGCACCCATAGAACCGGCCTATGACATCCGGAGGAGTCGCCAGGTGGTCTAGCGGGGCACGGTCACCGGGTCGGTGCAGCTGGCGAGGGCGTCGACCAGGGAGCAGGGCTTCGGGTCGCGGGTCGGGCGGTAGTCGGCGGGGACGCCACCGGCGTGGGTGATGTCGGTGTAGGCCGGGACCGCGTCGGTGGGGCGGCGGGTGAGGGTGGGGTCGGTCAGGACGTCAACCGTGTAGAGGCCGAAACGCGGTGTGTAGGAGCCCCATTCGTAGTTGTCGGTGAGGCTCCAGTAGTTGTAGCCGATGACGTTCATGCCGTCGGCCTTGGCGCGCTGGATCCAGTAGACGGTGTCGCGCAGGTCGTCGGCGCGGGTGTAGCCGTCGGGGCGGGGCTTCCCGTTCTCCGTGGGCATGCCGTTCTCGACGATGTAGAGCGGTTTGCCCGGAAAGGCGCGCGAATAGTGTTCCAGCGCATAGTAGATGCCGTCGGCCTGGAGCGGGTTGTTCCACATGTCGAGTCCTACGGGCGAGCGCAGCGCATCGGGCGAGAGGCCGTAGTAGTAATCGATGCCGATGTAGTCCAGCTTGGGCGCGATCTTGTCGATCAGCGGGCCGTTCACCGCGTCCTCGGCGGTGGGGATGTAGGCGACATTGCTGGTGACCTGCGCGCCCGGCTGCACCTGGTGGATGTAGTCGTAGATGGCGTTGTGCGCCTGCGCGATTCGATCCTGCATGACCGGGACGGCGGTGGCGGGCAGGGTGCCCAGGCGGACCTCGTTGATCATGTACATGGTCGGCTCGTTGAAGGTGACCCACAGCGGATTGCCGGAGGCGTAGCGATCCACCATCTTTCGGGCGTTGGCCAGCCAGTCCGCGACCATCTCGGGGTGGTTCCAGCCGCCGCGGTCGGCCTCCCAGCCCGGATACACCCAGTGGTCGAGGGTCAGCATGGGCCGCATGCCCGCAGCCTCGATCGCGCCGATCACCTTGTCGTAGAAGCGAAGTCCGTCCTCGTCCCACACACCCGGCCGCGGCTGCACCCGCGCCCATTCGATGCCGATCCGGTACACCTTCACGCCCAGCCCCCGCGCCAACTGGATGTCGGACAGGTACCGGTCGTAGAAGTCGATCGAATCGTGGTACGGGTCCTGGGTCTGGCCGGAGGCGGCGTAACGGGACCAATTACTGTCCGGCGCATGGCCTTCGGACTGGAAGCCGGAGGCCGCCACACCCCAGAGGAAATCCGAGCCCAGCGGCGCGACGCGCGCGGGCGGCTCCGGGCGGGCGAAGGCCGGGGCGGCGGTCGCGGTCAAAGCGGCGGCGGCGGCCACGACGGCCAGGCTGAGGATGCGGCGGCGGGATCCCATGCCGAAAACCGTACAGTCCACGGTTTTGGAGGACAAGCAACTCTCAGAGTCCCTTTAGACTTTCCGGGTGGCGAAACGCGGACCCTACGGGAAGGGCATCGAACGGCGGGAGCAGATCCTGGAGGCCGCCCTGCGCACGATCTCCGAACGCGGATTCCTGGCGACCTCGGTGGCCGAGCTGGCCGAGGCGGTCGGGCTGAGCCAGAGCGGGCTGCTGCACTACTTCGGTTCCAAGGAGGAGCTGTTCGTCGCGGTCCTGCGCAAGCGCGATGAGATCGACGCGAGCATCCTCGACGAGCCCGGTCCGCGGATCCTGGTCGAGATCGTCCGGCGCAATACCCAGGTGCCCGGGCTCATCGAGCTGTTCACGCACATGCAGGCGGCCGCGGCCGATCCCCGTCACCCCGCCCACGAGTTCATGCGCGAGCACTACGCACGCGGCACCGCCGGATTCGCCGAACTGCTGCGCGGGATGCAGCAGGCGGGCCAGGTCCCCGAGAACGTGGATCCCGAGGTGATGGCGACCGCGTTCATGGCGCTGAGCGATGGGCTGCAATCGCGCTGGCTAATCGACCCTTCCCTCGATATGGAGTTCCACCTCCATCGGTTCTGGACCCAGTACACCGGAATGCCGTTCCCGGACGCCTAACCGATCCAGGCCGCGACGGCCAGGAACACGCAGATCAGCACGAACAGGATCGCCATCAGCGGGGCGATGAACTTCACGTAGCGGTCGTAGCGCACCTTGGCCAGGGCGATACCACCGGTGACCACCGCGGTGGTCGGCGTGACCAGGTTCGCCCAGCCCGACGCCGACTGCCAGCCCGTCACCACCAAAGACCTTGGCACGTGCGCGAAGTCGGCCAGCGGGGCCATGATCGGCATGGCCAGGGTGGCGTGCCCGGAGGTGGACGGGATGAGGAAGGCCAGCGGCACGTTCACCAGGAACACGCCCACCGCGAACACCGCCGACGAGGTGCCCGACACCACGCCCTCGAGCGCGTGCAGCACCGTGCTGGTGATCTGGGTGTTGTTCATGATGACCGTGACGCCGCGGGCCAGCACGATGACGATGCCCGCGCCGACGAAGTCGCTGAACCCCTTGCCGATGTTCTCCGACATCTTCCCCTCGCCCAGCCCGCCGGCCAGGCCCACCACCACCGCGCCCACCAGGAACAGCGCCGTCAGCTCGGAGAAGCTCCAACCCAGTTCCCACGGGAACGGTTTCGCGCCCTGCCCGTTGACGACCGTGCCCCACGGGATGACCGCGAAGATCATGAACGCGAAGGTGAGGCCGACCAGCCACACCACCGCGATCTGGCGCGCGGTCATCGGATCAGGTTCATGCTCATCGGCTTTCACGTCGCGGTCCCCGGGTTGCCAACCGGACCACGACTTGTCGGGATCCGCCTTGACGCGGCGGGCGTACCAGACCACGTACGCGACCGTGACCGCGGTCAGCACCACCAGCATGGCCAGCCGCAGCACGATGCCGTCACCGAGCGCCACCCCGGCCGCCGAGGACGCGGTGCCCGTGGCGAAGGGGTTGACGGTCGAACACAGCACGCCGATGCCCGCACCGGCGATGATCGCGCCCACCGCCGTCATCCGGTCGTAGCCCAGGGCCAGGGTCAACGGCACCAGCAGGGCGTAGAAGCCCAGCGTCTCCTCGGCGAAACCCTCCACGGTGCCCGCGATGGCGAACACCACCATGATGCCGACGATCAGCAGATACGACTTGTTGCGCAGCTTGAACGCCAGCCGCCCGATGCCGCTGTCGAGCGCGCCGGTCGCGAACGCGACGGTGATGAACGCGCCCACCGCGAGCACGAACAGGAACACCGCGGCCGCACCGTAGAGCGAGCCCACCGCATCGGGGGCGACCTGGCCGGTCTTGTCGTCCTCAATGCCGTACAGGCCGTTGACCGGAGCCAGGAACAGATCCCGCACCCGCGCGCCGAAGCTCTTCGCGTCCTCGATGCGGTGGTAGGAGCCCGCGATCGGATGCCCGTCGGCGTCCGAGTCGTAGGCGCCCGGCGGAATCACGAAGGCCGCCAGCCAGACCGCCAGGGTGACGCCCGCCAGAATGGTGTAGGTGGACGGGAACGCCCACTTCCGCTTGCGCGGTGCGGGTTTCGGCTCGGCCTCGATGATCCCGGCGTCGGTCACTTGCGCATCCTGTCCGCGAAGAGTTGGAAGAATTCGGCCTCGGCGAGCGCCACATTGCGCAGCTCGCTCACCAGCACCCGCTCGTTGAAGCCGTGCATATTGCACTTGGAATCCTCGACGCCGAGCATGAGCACCTCGGAGTTCGGATTGGCCGCGGCCATCGAATTGGTGAGCGGAATCGATCCGCCCATGGCCGAGTCGACGGCGTCCACGCCCCACGCCTTCTTCATGGCCTCCCCCATGGCCGTGTACGCGGGACCGCTGGTGCCGGCGGCGAATCCGGCGCCGACATCACCGCCGGTCACCTCCAGCTCGATCCCGTACGGCTTGACCTTCTTCAGATGCTCGATGACCGCCCGCTGCCCCTCGGCCGGATCCTGTTCCGGATGCACGCGCACGTTGAGATACGCCTTCGCATACGGAACCACCGCCGAGGCAGCGGTTTTCGTCGGGGGCGCGTCCAGGCCGATGACGGTGATGGCGGGGCCGTACCAGATGCGCTCGCCGATGGGCCCGGTCCCGAGCAGGGGCATGCCCGGCGCCATCCCGGTCACCTCGGCGAACTCCTTGTCGGTGTAGTTCGCCCCCTGCCACTTGTCGCGGCGCAGCCCGGGCACCGCCACATTCCCGTCGGCGTCGTGCAGCGTGGACAGCGCGGAGATCAAGGCCAGCAACGCATCCGGCGCGGCGCCGCCGAATTGCCCCGAATGCACCGGCGCGGCCAGCGTGCGCACCTCGACGAACACGTCCGCCACCCCGCGCAGCGCCGTCACCAGCGTCGGCTGGCCCGCCCGGATATTGCCCGCGTCGCAGATGAGCAGCGCGTCGGCCTGGAACAGTTCCGGCTTCTCCGCCGGGTAGTCGTCGAAGACCGAGCCGTATTCCTCCTGGCCCTCGATCACCACCGTCACGCCCACCGGCGGCTTGCCCCCGAAGGCCCGGAGCGCACCGATATGCGCCACCACATTGGCCTTGCAGTCCGCGGCCCCGCGGCCGTAGATCGCGCCGTCCTTCTCGGTGGCCGTGAACGGCGGTGTGTTCCAGAGCTTTTCATCCCCGGAGGGCTGCACGTCGTAGTGCCCGTAGAGCAGCACGGTCGGCGCTCCTTCGGGAGCCGGGATCCGCCCGTAGATCACCGGCGAGGTGTCCGGCAGATTCAACACCTGAATCTCGCCGACGCCGGACTTCCGCAACTCCTCGGCGACCAGGTCGTGGGCGCGCTGGACGTTCTCCTTGGGATAGTCCGGGAACGCGATGGATGGTATCGCCACCAGCTGCTCGAGCAGCCCCTTCAACTCGGGCATCAGCCCGTCGACAGTCCCACCCAGATCCTGGCGCAGTTCCATGCCCCCATCGAACCACCTCCGGGCCCGATTCCAGCGAATCTCAGGCGACACGCGCGGGCCGCACTCCCGCCGCTAGGGATCACCCGCCGCGGTCGCGCTGAACCGCAGGATCGCGGCCGTCGCGGCCGCGCCGTAGGCGCGACTCGCGAGAGTGGGACGGGCGGAAGGGAAATTGGAGCGGTGGATCACCGTGACGTCGTTCGCCAGCGTCACGGTGCCGTCGGCGCGGGTCACCACGCAGTTGCCGCCGGACTTGGCGGTCAGGTCGACCACTACCGCACCGGGCGGGAGGGCGGCCAGGCCGGAGCGGTCCAGCAGCATCGGCGCGGGCGTACCGCGCTGTCCCGCAGCGCATATCACCAGATTCGGACGGACCGCCGCGATGTACTCGGCCACCTGATCCGGACCGGGAGCGAGGAGGAATTCGCTCGCGCCGTGCGTCAGCGCGGCGGCCCGTTGCTCGGCCCGGCGGCCGATGGCGGTCGGCGGCACATCACCGCAGGCGACCGCGGCGTCGAGAGCCGCCAGCCCGGCCTGGCCGCAGCCGATCACCAAGGCGCGCACCAGGGGATCCGGCTGCCGCGTGCGCAGGCGTTGCCTGCCTTCCCGGTACGCCACCCCACCCGCGATCCGGCTCATGGCCGTGAGCGGATCGAGCTCGGCCGCATCCGGACCCGGTGGCAGGTGGTCGAATACCGCCATGTGCTCGAACGCGACGGCCTCCACCCCGCGCCTGCCCAGCCGGTGGATGTGCCGACTGCGCTGCACCGGATCCTGGAACCCGAAGAGCAGTTGACCGCTGCGCATCGGCATCGAATCCAGTTCGTAGACGGGCGGTTTCACCCAGGCCACCACATCGGCGGCGGCGAAGACCGGCTCCGGTCCGCCGACCACCGAGGCGCCCGCGGCCCGATACTCGGCATCGGTGAAATCGGCTCGCCAGCCCGCGCCCTGCTCGACCAGCACCCGCAGCCCGCGCCGGACCAGGGTCGCCACATCCTCGGGCGTCGCGGCGACCCGCAGTTCGCCCGCGGCCGTCTCGCGCAGCACGCCCACCGTGGCGACCCGCGCGGACCGGGCGGGTATCCGCCGTTCCAGCAGCGCGCCGGAATAGGTCAGCCCGCCGTCGATCCGCTGGAGCAGGCGCTCGATGCGATCGAACAGCTCCGAGACCAGGTCGGCGCCCGCGTCGCCGGAGGCGCGCCGGGGCGTGGTCACATTGAGCCGCACACCCATTCGCGGCGATCCGGTGCGGTCCAGGGCGACGCAGTCGACGCCCGCGGCCATCAGCAACAGGTCCTCGAGATCCGCGCTGGAGCGCACCGCGGCCGCGGACATGACCTCGGTGTCGAATTCGAGCGTGAGGAACATGCCGTCGCTGCTGCCCAGCGGGCGCAACAGCGCGGTCCCGAATCTGTCATTGATCCCGGCCACCCGCTGCCGCGCGAATTCCATTCGCTCCCTGAGGATCTTGCGATTCTGGATCAGGTAGTCCTCGGAGGTGCCTTCGATGGTGGCGCGGGCCAGATGCGTGGACTCGCGCTGGAACGCCACCCGCAGCCGCGAGCGGATCGCGGCCAGCCACTGTCCGTCCCCGGAGCACGCCGCGCCCAGCTTGCACGGGCCGAAGGCGTTGAAGGCCTTGGAGTTTCCGGTGATGGTGAGCACCCGGTCGTAGAGCCGGACCGGCCCGTCGGCGGTGGGGACCACGATCGAGGCGATCGGAATGTGCCCGTCCACCAGCAGGTCGAACGACATATCGCAGATCACCGGCACCTCGGCCGCGACGAGCACCCGGCCGATCTCGACCAGCTGCTCGACGGTGTAGTCGGCGACCACCGGATTGCCGGGCAGCGTCAGCAGCACCCCGCACAGATCGCCCTGCGCCGCATGGTGTTCCAGGGTGCGGGCCAGGGCCTCCGGGTCGATCCGGAAGTCGTCGTCGGCGGTCACCGGACTGATCACCATGCGCAGGCCGTACTTGGTGATGTGCCCCGCCACGCTCTTGTAGTAGCCCTCCGGGCAGACCAGGACCCCGCCCGGGCGCGCCAGCGTGGCGATCGCCTCCTCCAGCAGCACCATGCTCGAGTACGGACTGACGATCACATCCGCGAGATCGATGTCGACGCCGGGCATTTCGGAGGTGGGCTGCGCGATTCGTGCGAACAGCCGGTCCGCCGCCAGCCGCCGCAGGATCAGCGGCTGCTTCTTGTCGTAGGGCAGCCCGTCCTCGCGATCGGCGTATATGCCGCCCGACGCCCCGCCGTGGCCGGACATCACCTGCGCCCACGCCGAATTGAGGGCGGCCGCGGCGTTCTCGGCCATGGGCAGCCCGGTCTCGCCGTGGTAGGCGTCGATGATCCCGTGATGAATCCGCCCCTCGGTACCCGGGAACCGGGTCGCGCCGTCGAGATAGACCCGCGCGGTCCGCTTGCGTTGATCCGAGCGGTCCGCCGCGTCGAGCGGGTTCGGCGGTACGGTCTGTCGGCTCACCTGGGTGCGCTCTCGGTGCCCGGATCCTCGTCGTTCCACGCGCGGTGCAGCGCCGCATGGAACCGGGGCCGGCAATCCTGATTGTCCAAGCGCTCGAACGCGGCCAAACCCGTCTCCTCCACGAGATCGTTGACGACCAGCGCCATTCCGTAAGTCCTGAGCTCACGCAGGTGGTTGAACTTGCGCAGCGCGGTCTGCACATCGTGCCGCAGCGTGGAGAACCGGCTGGAGTCGCGTTCCCGGCGGCGGAAGTCGTAGTCACCGGCCAGCACATAGCTGTCGTCGACGATCAGCATGCCCTGGGCGTTGGGCGCGAAATCCCGCTTCACCAGGATCGTCTCCACGCCCGCCTTGACCTGCTGCCAGAGTTTGTCCGCGTACGGCACCACATTGTCGACATCGTCCAGCACATAGACACGCTGCACCGACACCCCGGAGCGTGCCTTGCCGAGGATGGCGCGGTGGTACTCGTCGCCGATATCGCCGCCGATGGCGCCCAGTTCGGCGGAGTGGATGGCGCAGATCCTGCGCTGCGCCCGCAGCAGCACCGAAAGCCAGTCGTTGACCGTATTCCATTCCCGCACAACGACACTGCCCGACGGGATCTGGGCGACGACCTCCGCGGCCCGGTCCAGCTGCCGATCGGCGATCTCCCGGAGTGGCACGAGTTCGTCGCCGGTGTCCTCCAGCGCGACCAGGCTCTGCCCGAGGCCGACGACCCGGTCGGCGATTTCCGGGCTGCGGCTCAGCAGCTGTTCGAATCGGAAACGCAGATCGCGCAGCGCCTCGTCGGCATCGGTCTCGTCGCCTACGCCGGGCAGCCGCTCCCCCAGCGCCCAGCTCAGCTTCTCGCGCTGCGCGGACGGGGGCACGCGTTTACCGTTCTCGATCTGTTGAATCAGGCTGCGCGAGCAGCCGACCCGCAGGGCCAGCGCCTCCTGAGTGAGGCCACGCTGCCGGCGCAGTCGTTTGACCGTCACGCCGATAACCTCGCCGTCCGAGGCCGAGCCAGACATGCTCGTCTCCCCTCATGTTCCGCGTTTGCCCCGACGTGTCATGCGAAGCCCATCCTAAGCACGGTGTGTCATTTTCGCCATCGCAGGACTTGCAAGGTTCCCCGGAATCTTTTACAAGCCAGGCTAAACGGGCGAAAGGGCTATAGCTGGCATGCGGAGTCGCGTCCAGTTCCGCATCGAACTCGTCAATCGAACGGCTGTCGAGAGCCAAAGTGCTTGTCATCTACGATATCCGGCCTTGCTGCTGTCTGTATCGCTTATCTATAAGCACAATTCGCTTACCAAGTATCTCCGATGAGCATAATTTCTGGCTTTTTGCCATCGATGCCCGTGGGTATCGTTAGTGCTACAACCAGATTTGAGGAGGTGTCCGACCTCATGGCCCTCGACATCAACCCCGAGACCGTCCGCAGCGACAAGACGCCCGAGATCGCGGTTCGCACAACCCTTCCCACGGACTCCTGGGTGCTCTCCTGGCTCCCGAACCGGTTGCTCACCTTCGAACAGGCCCGCAGCGGCATGGTGCTCGACGAGATCCTCAGCGATCCCGCGCCCGCCGATCCCGAACAGGCCCTCGAATTCGCCGAACTGCGCGCCGCCGAACTCGGCCTCGCCCTCCCCGAAGTCGTTGCGCTGCTGTGGGATCGCTACGAAGAGCGCGATCACCGACCCACCCCGCGCCGATGCGCCGCCACCGGCCACCCCCGGTGCCGTCCCGATCGGCGACCTCCCTGGTGCTGCCGTCCCGCGGGGCGGCACGGGCGGTGACGGCCGGAGGGGTGCCGTCACCGTCCGGGAACCAGCGACGGATCGGAAAGGATTGCGCGGCGGGCGAAACCGAGCGCACCGGCCACGATGCCGTCCTCACCGAGGGCCGACGGTGAGATCCGGAGACCGAGCCCCGGGGCGAGGGCCCGGCGGCCGCTGAGGTCGGCCTCCAGCGCCGGGGACAGCCACGGATACCACTCGGCGAGCAGGCCGCCGAGCACGACCTCGTCGACGTCGAGGAGGGCGGTGATGGACAGGACGGCCGCGCTCAGGGCGCGCGCGGCGGTCGCCAGCGCGGCCGTGGCACGCGGGTCGTCGCGGCGCAGCCGGGCCAGCAGCTCGGCCTCGGCACTCCGTAAACCTCGCTGCCGCAGTAGATCGGTGAGCCCCGCCGCCTCGTAGACGGCCTCCGGACCCGCGAAGCAGACCAGGCAGCCGCGGGCGCCGCACAGGCAGTCGGGGCCGTCGAGCGAGACCGGAAGATGGCCGGGCTCCCCCGCGATGCCGTGGCTGCCGGTATGAATGCGGCCGTCGAGCACCACGCCGCCGCCGATCCCGGTTCCGGCCTCGATGAGCACCAGGCCGCGCGAATCACGGTCCAGGGCATGGAATTCCGCCAGGGCGGCGGCGTTCGCGTCATTGACCACGTCGATCGCGATGGGCAGCTCCGGCAGGCGCGCGGTAACCAGATCGCGCAGGCGGACCGGCCCCATCCAGCCGAAATCCGGTGCCACCACCACGGTTTGGGCGGCGTCGTCGCGTACCGGCCCGGCCATCGCCACCACGACACGCGCCAGCATCGGGCCGGGAATGCCCTCGGCCACCGCAGCTCGCGCGGCGGTCGCGGGCTCGGCGGCCGGCCGGGACACCGCGTCCGCGAGCCGGGCGATCACGCCCGCGATGAGGTCGGCCATGGCCTCGGGTGTGCCCGGTGCGAGGTCGTGCGCCACGGTTTCGCGCCGCGTCACCTCGCCCGCGAGATCGGCGACGGCGATGCGGAGGTGTTCGGAGGTGACCTGGACGGCGGCGACGGCCGCGCGGTCGGGGACCAGGCGCAGGGGGCGGCCGGGGCGGCCGCGGGTGCCGGAGCGCAGGGCGTCGTCCTCGCGGAGCAGGCCGCGGTCGGTGAGGTCGGCGACGAGGGCGGTGACGGATCCGTGGGCCAGGCCGGTCGCGGCGGCCACCTCGGTGCGGGCGCAGGGGCCGTGGTCGGCGATGTGACGCAGGACCAGGCCGAGGTTGCGGCGGCGGATGGCGGCCGAGTCGCTGGGCGGGGGTGCGGGATCCACGGGGTTGAGATTAGGGTGTCGGGTAATTATTTCAAGCATTGACGTTAATGGTGGATCAGGGGTTTGGCATGGCCGCGGGACAGATCGGACGACGGACGCTACTGATGGGGGCGGGGGTGCTGGCCCTGACCGCGGCATGTTCGAACGGGAAATCCGGGTCGGGCACGACCGACACGGACACCGTCACCACGGCGTACGGCCCGGTGCGGGGTGAGCGGCGGGAGACCGGGGTCGCGTTCCTCGGGATTCCGTTCGCGCAGCCGCCGGTGGGCGATCTGCGCTTCGCCGCGCCCAAGCCGCCGATTCCCTGGGCCGAGGCCCTCGACTGCACGAAGTACGGCCCGACCGCGCAGGTCAAGCAGCTGGCCGAGGTGACCGCGATCCCCGAGCCCTCGATCCCCGGCGACGGCATCCTGACCGTGAACGTCTTCACACCGAAGCCGGACAAGGCCGCGAAACTGCCGGTCCTGGTGTGGATTCACGGCGGCGGCTTCGTGGCGGGCAGCCCGGCCAGTCCCTGGTACGACGGCGCGGCCTTCAATCGCGACGGCGTGGTGCTGGTGTCGGTCGGCTACCGGCTGGGCATCGAGGGCTTCCTGCACCTGGACGACGCCCCCGACAATCGCGGCGTGCTGGATTGGATCGCGGCGCTGACCTGGGTCCGCGACAATATCGCGGCCTTCGGCGGCGACCCGGCCAAGGTGACCGTCGCCGGGCAGTCGGCGGGCGGCGGCGCGGTGTGGGCGCTGATGAACACCCCGGCCGCGAAAGGCCTTTTCCGCGCGGGTATTTCGGAGTCCGGCGCGGTCACCCAGCCCAATGACCGGGCCACCGCGCTGGCCGTGTCCGCGCTGTTCACCAAGCGGAACGGCCTGCCCGCCACCGCCGCCGCGCTGCGCGACGTGAGCAAGACACAGCTGCAGGACATGGAGGACAAGCTGCGCGCGCCCGGCCCGGACAGCGGGGCCGCCGCCCTGCTCGGCCTGGCCCCCTGGGCGGATGGCACGCTGATTCCGGCGACCAGCGCCGAGGTCCTGAAATCCGGTGCGGACCAGGATATTCCGTTGATGATCGGCTTCACCGCGCACGAGTTCAACGCCGCCTCGCTGAGCGGCGAGACACCGCAGGTCACCGACGCGACACTCCCCGTGGCGCTGGGCGCGCTCGGTTTCGCGCCCACGACCGCCGACGGCTTCCGCCTCGCCTATCCCGGTCTGAACGCGAATCAGCTTGCGGGACAGGCGCAGAGCGATGCCATCATCCGGATGCCGTCCTTCCGGGTCGCCGAGATGCGGGCCGGGCGCGGCCAGCCCACCTGGCTCTACGAGTTCACCTGGACCTCGAATGCGCCCAAGTTCCAAGGACAGTCGTTCCACTGCCTGGACGTCCCGTTCGCCTTCGACGTGTTGCGGAAGGACGGCGTTACCGCCATCGCGGGGGACAACCCGCCACAATCGCTGGCCGACGCGGTCCACCGGGCGTGGGTGTCGTTCGTGAGCAACGCGGACCCGGGTCCGGCCTGGCCCCGCTACACTCTCGACCGGCGCGAGACCATGATCTGGTCCGCGGCACCGCACGTCCAGTCCGATCCGTTTGCCGCACAGCGACCGATCTGGCTGCGCTGATCCGAAGGGCACGGTTTATCTCCGCCGTCGCGGGCTACCGTGTAGCTAAAGACATCGAGTCGGATGGGTGGTACGGCATGCAGGTGGCGCAGCGTTGGATCGCACCGGCCGCGGTGATCGTGGCCTGCGCATTCGCCGCCGCGCCCGCGGCCAATGCCGATCCCGGCGACTCCCAGGCCGCGCTCGGCGGCGGGTCGGGGCTGGTGCTGGGCCGGTCCACCAAATGCAGCCTGACCACCATCGGATACGACGCGGCGGGCCGCCTGGTCGGCTTCACCGCCGGACACTGCGCCGAGGCCGGGACGCCCGTGCGGGGAGAGCAGTTCCCCGATGCCGGGGTGGTCGGCGTGGTGCGCGACTCGGACGCGCAACTCGATTACGCCGTCATCGAATTCGATCCGAGCGTGGTCACGCCGCTGCGCACGGTCAATGGCGGCACCATCGCCGGACTCGCGGCCGCGCCCCCGGCCTGGAGCATCGTCTGCCAGAACGGGCGGACCAGTGGCGTCGGCTGCGGTGTGGTCTGGGCGTCCAGCCCGGTCGGGTTCATGGAACAGGCGTGTTCGAGTTACGGCGATTCGGGCGCCCCGGTGACCGCTGGTGACCAACTCGTCGGGATCGTCTCGGCTCCGCTCATCAGCGATACCCGGGTGCTCCGCTTCAGCTGCACCGATGCCAACAACCCGATCCACACACCCGTCATCGCGGTCGCCTTCGACACCGTGCGGGCGGCCGTCGACGCGGGCAAGGGCGTCGGCAGCGGCTTCCAGCCGATCTGATCAGTCGACGAGGACGTCGAGGGCGCGATCCACGTCCTCCTCGGTGTTGTACAGGTGGCACGCCAACCGCAACCGCCCGGCACGCACGGCGCCGACGACCCGTGCGGCACGCACCCGCTCGAGGGTTCGCTCCGACACCTCGATCGACACCACGGCCGAATTGCCCTCGGGCAGGCCGAGTCCCTTGCGCAGCCGATCCGCCAGCGCCACATCGTGGCGGTGAATCGTCTCGACACCGATCCGCTCGATGAGTTCGAGGCTGCGCCGCTGCCCGATCCACGCGGGCCACACCGGGCCGACATCGAAGCGGCGCGCGTCCTCGGCCAGCCGCAGCGGGCCGTCGTAGCAGGTCTCCCACGGGTTGTATCCGGCGTACCAGCCCGCCGCGGTGGGGGTCAGAGTGTCCAGGGCCGCGGGCGTTCCCGCGAGGAAGACGGTGCCCTTGGGAGCGCACAGCCACTTGTAACCGGCACCGATGATCCAGTCGGCCCCGGTGTCGTGCAGCGGCAGCCAGCCCGCCGCCTGGCTCACATCGAAGAGCACGCGCGCGCCGTGGGCCCGCGCCGCGGCAACGGTCGCGGCGATGTCCAGCACCGCGCCGTCGGCCGACTGCACCACCGCGGCGGCGACCACATCATCACCGGGCCGGATCGCCGTCGGGATCTCCGCCAGCGGGACCACCCGCACATTCAGATCGGGCCGCACCAGGAAAGGCCAGAGCACGGAATTGAATTCGTGCTCGGGCACCAGCACATTCGCGCCCGGCCGCAGGCTCTGCGCCACCAGGCCGACCATCTGCGACACCTGCGACCCCACCGCCACCTGTGAGGCGGCGAACCCGGTCAGCCGCCCGAACGCGGCCCGGCAGTCATCGATCACCGAATCCACGCCCGGGATATCGAATTCCCCGTGCATGCGCTGCTCTTCGGCCGCGACCACGGCCGCCAGCGCGGACCGGGGCAGCAACCCCGTCGAGGCCGCGTTCAGATAGACGGTGGTAGGCGCGAACTCATCTCGCACAAGGCTCTCGAAGGCGGACGCAGTAGTCATACCTCCATCCTGCGACCGTCCCCCGGCAACCCGAAAGATCCAGCCGGCCACCCACTGGCTTGATCGTCAGGCGGAGCGGGATTCGGCGGGGACGGCGGCGCGGGTGGTGCGGCGGAAGCGGAGGATGCCGTCCTCGAGGGGAGCCTTGCGGAGCATGGCGCGGTCGCGGAAGTAGTTGTTGATGACCTGCCACGGGCCTCGGGTGCCTTGACGGGGCATGACGCCGTCGCCGCGCTGGATGTAGCCGGAGGTGAGCGCGCCGCCCATGAGGGACGCCTCGGAGCGATCGCCTTCCTCGGGGACGGCGACGACCTCGGTATATCCGTTGTCGCGCATGTGGTTCAGCAGGCGGCAGAAGTACTCGGCGGCCAGGTCGGCCTTGAGGGTCCAGGAGGCGTTGGTGTAGCCGAGGACCACCATCATGTTGGGGACGGTGCCGAGCAGCGCGCCCTTGTAGGCCACCAGGTCTCGGGTGGCGAGGGTTTCGCCGTCCACCTCGAGGGTCGCGCCGCCGAGCATCTGGACGGTGAGACCCGTTGCGCTGACGATGATGTCGGCCTCGATCTCCTCGCCGGAGGAGACGCGGATGCCCTTCTCGGTGAAGGTCTCGATGGTGTCGGTGACGATGGACGCCTCACCCTTGCGCAGGATTCGGAACAGGTCGCCGTTGGGGACCACGCACAGGCGCTGGTCCCACGGGTTGTAGCTCGGGGTGAAATGCTTCATGTCGACATTCGGGCCGACCTGGGCGCGCACCGCGGCCAGCATGAGCTTGGCCGACAGCTTCGGATTCGTCCGCGAGAGTTGGTAACTCGCGCGCTGCAGCGCGATATTGCGCGCCCGCCCGGCCTTGTAGGCAAGGGCGGCGGGGACTTTCGCGTACTTGAAGCCGACAGCGACCGGGTCGTCGGCGGGCAGCGCGGCGATGTAGGTGGGTGACCGCTGCAGCATGGTGACGTGCTCGGCGTCCTTGCTCATGGCCGGGATGAGCGTGATAGCGGTTGCGCCGGAACCGATTACGACGACCTTCTTGCCGCGGTAGTCGAGGTCCTCGGGCCAGTGCTGCGGGTGCACGATCTGCCCGCCGAAGTTCTCCTCGCCGGGGAAGGCGGGCCGGTAGCCCTTGTCGTAGTCGTAGTAGCCGGTGCAGCCGACCAGGAAGTCGCTGGTGTAGGTCTCGGTCTTGCCGCTGCGCTCGTCGAGCACCTCGACGCTCCACACGCCCCGGTCGCTGGACCAGGCGGCCTTGGTGACCTTGCGGCCGAAGCGGATGTGATCGGTGACGCCGTACTCGCGCGCGGTGTCCTCGATGTACTGGCGGATGTGCGGTCCGTCGGCGAGCACCTTGGTGCCGTGCCAGGGCCGGAAGCCGTAGCCGAAGGTGTACATGTCCGAATCGGAGCGGATGCCCGGGTACTTGAACAGGTCCCAGGTGCCGCCGATGGCGGTCCGCCGCTCCAGGATCAGGTAGCTGCGCCCGGTCTTCTCCCTGGTCAGATGGGCAGCCATACCGATACCGGACAGGCCGGCGCCGATGATCAGAACGTCGACATGCCGCGTCATTGAAGTACTCGCTTCTGGTCGCGCCCGGACACCGGCGTCCGGGCGCACCGAGTATTACATGTGAATCTAGGTAACGTCTACTAGGCCGGGCAATGCCCGCTATGCGGCCCTGACCTGGCCCGGCCGATCCGGTTCCGAGCGGTACCGGGTGGTCGGGCCGTCGATGCCGAGCACCTTCCAGACCCGTTTGGACACCGGATTCATCAGCCCGATCCGCGTGGCCAGCGCGCGGACGTCACCGAAGAAGCCCGCGAACGCCTCCTTGGACTCCTCCGACCCGAAGAAGACGTCCTTGCGCACCGAGCGCGGGATGTCGAACTCCCGGAAGAACGCGCGCGGCGGGATCACGATGGCGCGGCCGCCGATCCACATGACGATCGGGAAGGCCAGCGACAGCACGAACTTGCTGAGCGGATCCGCCTGCGGCACATGGTGTTCCAGGAACTCGTGGGCGAAGGAGATGTGCCGCGCCTCCTCGGCGATGTGAATCGCCATGACGCCGCGCATGATCGGATGCACCTCCTCGCCCGCGCGCAGGATCGCCTTCTGCACGTGGTCGATCGGCTCCTCGCCGGAGAGCACCGCGATGAAGAACAGATTCGGGAACAGCGACGCCAGCGGCGGCACGATGAAGGTGAGCTGCTTGAGGATCGGCCCCATGCCGGGCACGTCGATCCCGATGCGGTTCACCATCTCCTGGAACATGAGGGTGTGGTTGCACTCCTCGATGACCTCGTGGGTGCAGTAGCGGAACTCCGGCGAGCCGTTGCGCAGCTTGAACGTGTGCTGCACCATGCCGCCGATGAGCAGGGTCTCGAACTGCAGGCCCACCTTGGCGATATTGGCCTGCCGCCACAGCCCGATGGCGATCTTGCGCGCCTCGGACTGCGCCTGATACCAGGGGTGACGGGCGAACATGTCACCGGAGACGGGCAGAATCCAGCGCTTGTCGTCCGGGCTTACCGCGAAATCGGGGTTCTCCCAATCGATATCGGTGAAAGGATCGAAGTGCTTGTCGACCGAACCCTGCGACAGCAGCAGGAGCTTCTCGGCGTACTGCCGCGCGATCTCGACCGTGGGGTCGGTCTTGACGGGTGCTGACGTCATTGTCAGAGCCTCTCGAAGAGTGACCTAAGTAACTGTTACCCATGGTTACACCGACACTGGCGGGCCGTCAATAAAAGATCAGGACCAGAATCGCGGTCGCAGACCCCAGGATTCGAATTCGTCGATGACGTAGTCGCGCAGGGCGGCCCGGGTCGGGAAGCGGTCGGGGTCCGCGCCGGTGATGGCGAGGGTGACGGTCTCGCCGTCGCTGGACCAGGACAGATTGAGGCCGATCTCGACGCGGCGGAAGAGGTCGGTTTCGCCGGTGCAGACCACCGGGCGCATGAGGACCGAGCGGGCGCGGATGCCCGCGATGGTGGCCACGCCCTGGCCGGTTTCGCCGAGGTTCGTGCACAGGCATTCGGGGGCCTTGGCGGTGCGGGAGAAGTAGCCGAGCACGAATTTCGGCAGCATCTGCTGGATCGGTTGCAGGTGCTGCAGGGAGGGGGTGGTGGCCGGGTCGGCGTAGGCGAGGGCGGCCTGTTTGATGGCGGTGCGGATGTGGCGCAGGTCGGTGCGCTCGCCCTTGCGGTACGGGACGGCGATGGGCAGGCCGGTGGTGGCATTGGCGCGCGGGTCGTCGTGGCCGCGCATGGAGTGCGGGATGTCGACGCGGGCGGAGGTTCCGTCGGCGACGCGGCCGCTGCGGCCGAGAATGCCGACCGCGACGCCGACCAGGAGGCCGTTGGCCGTGCCGTCGTGGGCGGCCGCCACGGAAGTCCATTCGGCCGCATCGACTTCCAGGACCAGGTCGGCGGCGGAATAGGTGTCCGGCAGCAGTCGCCGGGGCTCCTCCGGGCGCGGATTGCGTTCGGGCTCGGTGACACCGCGGGACTCGAAGGCGGCCCGCAGGCTCAGCGCGGCGGCGCGCAGTTGGCCGACGCCGTCCGCGAGATGGGTGCGCAGCAGGCCGGTTCTCGGCAGCGAGCCGACGAGCCGTCCCGAACTGGTTGCGGTATCCGGGGTTCGGCCGGAGTCCAGTCGGCGCAGCGCGTCGCCGACCGCGTAGAGCACCGCGCCGCCGTCCGAGCTCACATGCGAGGTGACCAGGGACAGCAGGGTGCCGCCGTCGGTGGTCGGCGCTGCCGACAGTCGCCACACCCGCCCGGCGATCGGATCGAACTCGACCCGGCTCTGTTCGAAAAACCAGTCCAGGACACCGATCTCGGGCACCGTCTCGGTCTGATAGGCGAGCGGCTCCGAATGCTCGGCCGGGACCCACCAGGGGCGGGCGAAGGGCACCGCGGTCGTCATCACCCGCCGGGCCAGGAAGCCGCGTGCCAGGTGCGCGTGAAAGCGTTGCAGCACAGCCGGATCCAGCGGTTCGTCGAAGCGCCAGGCCAGCTGGTTGACCAGGGCGTTGCCGTACAGGTCGTGCAGTTTCAGGAACAGATCGTCATCGGCGGTGAGCCGGTTCAGGACCGCGGTCATGGCTTCTCCGGATCAGCGGGCACGCAGCGTGCGAACGGTCAAGGGCGCGAACACGATCGCGACGACCAGCGCCGCACCCACCGACCAGGCGAAGTCGGAACCCACCGACCCGGAGTCGGCGAGGGTGCGCACGGCCGCCACCAGATGCGAGACGGGGTTGTAGTCGGAGACGTGGCGCAGCCAGGCGGGCATGGCGGCCACCGGGACCAGGGCATTGGAGGCGAAGCTGACGAAGGTCAGCACCAGCATCGACATGCCCTGTACCGCGGCCGGTTTGGCCACGGTGACGCCGATGAAGGCGAACAGCCAGCTCATGGCGGTGGTGGCGAAGACCACCAGGGCCGCGCCCAGAATCAGGCCCAGGGGATGCTCGGGCCGGTAGCCCATGCCGAAGCCGACCAGCAGCACCATGAGCGCGGCGATCACGTAGCGGGTCGCGCCCGCCAGCAGGCCCCCGGCCACCGGCGCGAAGCGGGCGATGGGCATGGAGACGAAGCGGTCGAAGACGCCGGACCGGATGTCCTCGGAGAGTTGCACTCCCATGGCGACCGAGGAGGTCAGCACGATCTGCACCAGCACGCCCGGGATGAGCGTGGGCAGGTAGGCGTCGAGGCTGCCCGCGATGGCCTTGCCGAAGACATTGCCGAACAGCAGCGGCCCGACGATCGGCAGCAGGACGGCGTCGTAGAGCAATTGCGGACTGTGCCGGAAGGTCTGCATGCCGCGCTGCGCCATGAACAGCGACTGCGCCAATCCGGCGCGCAGGCCGACCTGGGTGATGCGCGGCTGCCGTGCGATGCGGGCGGTCGGGTGCACGAGCACGGTGTCGGAGACGAGGGTCATGCGCTCGCCCTTTCTGCCGGGAGGGAGGGCCGGGCCGGGCGCTGGGTCAGCGCCAGGAACACCGAATTCAGGTCGGGACGGTCGACGCCGAAGCCGCGCAGGCGGATTCCGCTGTCCCGGCAGGCCGTGATCACGTCGGCGGCGGTGCCGATATCGTCGAGCGGGACGGTCAGGGTGGCGGGATTGTCGCCGTGCAACGGGGTTGTGCCGGTGAGCCTTTCGACGGCGGCATCGGCCAGTGCGCCCTGGGCCGGATCGACCAGATCGATCCTCAGCATCTCCTCCCCGATCGAAGACTTCAGCTCCCCCGCCGTCCCCTCCACCACCACGGTCCCGTGATCGATGACGGCGATGCGGTCGGCCAGCGCGTCGGCCTCCTCGAGGTACTGCGTGGTGAGCAGGATCGTGGCGCCGCGCCCGACCAGGCCCCGCACCACACCCCACATGCGCTCGCGGGTGTGCGGATCCAGCCCGGTCGTCGGCTCGTCCAGAAAGATCAAGGGCGGCACCGTGATCAGCGTCGCCGCCAGATCCAGCCGCCGCCGCATGCCGCCCGAGAACGAACTCACCCGCCGCTGCGCCGCCCCGGTCAACTCGAACTCCTCCAGCAGTTCGGCGGCACGATCCTGCGCGGCGCGCTTGGTCAGCCCGAGCAGTCTGCCGAACAGCCGCAGGTTCTCCCAGGCGGTCAGGTTCTCATCCACGGCCGCGTACTGCCCGGTGAGCCCGATCATCGACCGCACCGCGGTGGCCTGCCCGACCACGTCGTAGTCGAAAACCGTTGCGGTACCGCGCGACGGCTTCAGCAGCGTCGCCAGCATGCGCACGGTGGTGGTCTTCCCCGCGCCGTTGGGACCGAGCAGCGCGAACACCGTACCCGCCGCGACGCTCAGATCGACCGCCTCCACCGCGGTCATAGTTCCGAAACTCTTACCCAGCCCCCGGGTTTCGATAGCGATCTCCGTGCTCACAGCACGCCTCCGATCCTCGCCGGAACCTCGCGAACGACCCTGTCCGGAGTAATGGATTCAATGACATCGACGGCCCGCGCGACCCCGTCGTCCCGGAACCCCGCACCGAAGGCGGCCGCCCACGCCACCACCTCGGGTTCGGTCGCCCGAATCAGCAACCGCTCCAGCCGATTCGCGGTCAGTCCGGCGAACGACGTGGTCGCCCCCAGCCCGAGCGCCTCGATCTGCCGCCCCCAGTACGGTTGATCGGCCTGCACCGAGCAGATCACCGACGGCACCCCCGCCCGCAGCGCCGCCGCGGTGGTACCCGCCCCGCCGTGGTGCACGGCCACGGCGCACAGCGGCAGCACAACCCCGTGATCCACCTGATCGACCACTGCCAGCCCGTCGCCGATCCGATGGCGGAACATGGATCCCGCCAGCAGAACTCGCCTGCCGAGCCGCCGACCCGCCTCCCGCACCATCGATTCCGTCGCCACCGGATCGGTGATCGGCATCGATCCGAAGCCGACATAGACCGGAGCCGGTCCCACGCGCAGCCATTCGGATAGTTCATCGACCAGGTCCGGGCGGCGGACGTCGCTGTCGGAGGGTACCGGGAACCCGGTGAAAGGCAGGCCCGGCAACTCGTCCGCGAGGCCGGGGAACAATGCCGCGTCGTACGCCTGAATCGCGGTGTATGCCGGGACTTCTCGGCCCGCGATCCGCCCCGGCGTCGCCGAGGCCGCGGCGGCTCGACGGAAGGCCGCGATCTCGGGAGCCAGCGCCCGGGCGCGCGCCATCGTCAGCGCGTGCCAGCCGAGCCGGTTGAACTCCGCGGGCAGATGGCGCGCCCGGTCCACCGGCAATACCGGGACACTGCGGCTGGGTCGGATGGGGAAGAAATGCACAGCGGCGAGCGGGATGGCGTGGTGGCGGGCGACTTCGGCGGCGACCTCCTCGCACGCCATCCCGGTGACGAGGACATCGCTGTCCTCGGCGAGGGCGAGCAGATCTGCCGCTGCCTCGCCGAATCCGCGCCGCTGCAGGTCGACGACGGCCTGGACGCGCCGGAGCGGATTGATGTGGCGGAACCGCGCGTCGTCGCGCTGCGCCCGCAGCAGTTCATCGCTGTCCAGCCCGAAGGGCACGGCCGAAACCCCGTGTCGTTCGGCGAATCCGACCAGATTCGGCGATACCGCCACGGTGACGTCGTGGCCTCGGCCCGCAAGCTCCCGCCCTATCAGCACACCCGGCTGCGCGTCACCCCGGCTGCCCGCGAAGGCCAGCAGCATCTTCATCGCGGCCCTCCGACCCGGTAGCCGGGGCAGGGCCGGACCGCCGGGTGTCCGGACGCGACCGAGAGATGATGGCTGCGGCCGGAGGGGTCCCGGCCCAGTAGGCCGCCTGGACGGCTATCCCCGTGAGCGACTGTGCCTTTCGATAGCGCTCGCATGGCTCACACCCGGGCCGGGATGGGTTCGGCTGGCGCTGTCGCGGGGGCGTGGCCACCGGCCTCGCCCGGGACGCCGAAGGGCGCGAGTGCGGCGGCGGTTCGGCCGCTGTCCCGGCCCGCGGCTGCCGACGGATCAGCGGCCGCTTCGGTGGCGGGCGCCTTCGAGGCTCCAGGCGCGAATTCGGCCATGGCTTTGGTGAATTCGGCTAGGAAGCGGTCCATTTCGACGGCCGGGAAGGAGGCGGGGAAGCGGGTGGAGAGGCGGAGGCCGTCGGCGGCGCGGACTATCCAGAAGAAGACCTCGTCGCCGGAGTAGGACTCGGCGCGGAGGGTGTGGCCGCGCAGGGATTCGACGAGTTGGTAGTCGGGGAGGGCTCGGATGTCGAGGAAGGAGATGCCGAAGCGGGGGCGGTCGGTGCACTCGAGGAGTTCGAGGACTCGGGTCCAGGTGGCGTCGTTGGCGATTCGGGAACGACGCAGCACGGTGCGGGTGGTTTCCAGGGCGCTGTCCACGTCCAGGTCGGGGGCGAGGGTGATGTCGATGGGGACGACATTCACGAACCAGCCCATGGATTCGAGCCAGCGCAGGTCGGGGCGGGTGGCGATGGGCATGATGGCGCGCAGCGAGATGTAGCCGAAGGTGCGGCGGTAGGCGATCGCGAGAGCGGTGAAGACGGCAACCGACAGGCGGTGGCCGCGCTCGGTGAGAGCCTGCTCGACCCGTTCGAGATCGTTGAGGGGCATGAGCTTTCGCGAGACGCTGAGCTGCGCCCGCTCGGACACCGCGCTGCTCCCGGCGGTGATGGCGGGTTCGAAGCGGGGCAGCATGCCGCCGGAGCCGTCCAGGAAGCGCCGCCAGTAGCGCACGGGTTCGCACGCGGTGGTGAGCGCGGCCGCGGCGCCGCGCTCCCAGTGCGCGAAGTCGGCCGAGCTGCCGAAGGTCGGGGATTCGCGCACCGGCTCGCCCTGGGCGACCGCGCGATACAGCGCGCGCAGCTCTAGAATGACGATGGCCTGCGAATAGGCGTCCATGACCGAGTGATCGGCGGCCACCAGCACGGTGAAGTCGCCGGTCTCGGCGTGCTCCACCGTGGCCAGCAGGCAGTGCGGCCAGCGCAGCGGGGAGAGCCGGTATTCCAGTGTGCCGGTGAGGTATTCGTTGATCTGCTCGGATCCGGTGACGCCGGGCACCGGCTCGTCGGCGACGGTGACGTCGGCGGCCGCGCAGACCAGCCGCTGCGGTTCGGGCTCGGTGTGCGAGGCGAGGGTGGTGCGCAGGCCCTCGTGTCGCGCGTGCCACAGCCGCACCGTCTCGCGCCAGTGCGCGGCGTCGAGGGCCGCGTCCATTTCGAAGATTGTTCCGATCCAGCGGCCCCGGCCCGGCCGCGGGTCGGCGGCATCGGCCTCCCGGCAGTGACGGACATGCACGCTGGTGAAGGGTCGCTCGTCGGTGGCCCAGTCGGCTCCGGCGGCCAGTTCGGCCCGCCACAGGGTGAGTGCGCCTGGGCGCACGGCGAATTCGGACAGGTGGGTGTAATCCATGACCGTCTCCCTCATCTAATTCCGTCGCGACGGCCACCGTAAGAAATCCGTAAATGAATCACGGCGAGCGAAAACCTCGCTCAGAAAACGGTTTATGGGCCGTCCGGCGAATGGAAAGCTAATGCCCCTACTTACCGGCGGATCCAGCGCCCGCGGCGGCGCTGCCGGTGCCGAGCGCGCCGGCCAGTCCGGCGGCGGTGGAGCCGCCGGTGCCGACCGCCGCGCTACCGGTTCCCAGCTGCGGCAATACCGACGGCTGCGCAGCGGGCGGGGCGGGCGCACCGGCGGACGGATCGCCGTCCGCCGGTGCGGCGGTAGCCAGGGCAGGCGCGAGAAGGGGCACTGCGAGGCCCGCGAGAATGATGGCCGCACGGGCCACACGGGGTGCGTTCATGGCCTGTATTCCTTTCACCTTCATCAGGACAAGCGCCGGAAACGGCGACTTGGTGGTCGCAGATCGAATGTGCGGCGGCGACGCTGCCGAGAAAATGGCACCCGATGGGTAATTACGTCTTCGTCCATCGGTGGGGTCTGAATCGACCTGCGCACCAAGAAAAACACCAACATTCCAACCGCGCAACCCATAGATGCGCAAACAATTGGTTAACGAAATGTTCCCAAACGCTTCGACTGTGCTTCAGGACACTGCACAGGAGAAATTGGCCTCCACTTCACTTTTTCGCCGCACCGCCGGAGAACCAAGATCGAAATTGAGTTGCTCGCCGGTCCCCCGCATCTGGGATCCTGGGCTGGTGAACGCAGGGGAAATCGCCGTCGAGTTCGCGCCCGAGCTGCGCGTGTTCGTCGGCCAGCGGGCCGGCACACCGGTTCGCATCGACGGCACCTCGACACTGGGGCATGTGGTGGAGTCGCTCGGCGTGCCGCTCACCGAGGTGGGCACGCTGCTCGTGAACGGGAAATCCGTTGCGGCCGGTTATATTCCGACCGCCGGGGACAAAGTCACCGTATCGGCAGTGGCCCGTCCGCAGCCGAGTCCGGAGCCGTTGCGCTTCCTGCTCGACATCCACCTGGGCACCCTCACCCGGCGGCTGCGACTGCTGGGAATCGATGCGGCATACGAGAATCCGGATATCGGCGACGCCGCACTGGCCGCGCGGTCGGCCGCCGAACGCCGGGTGCTGCTGTCGCGCGATCGCGGCCTGCTGCGCCGCCGCGAGATCTATTCCGGCGCTTATGTTTACAGCCATCAGCCCGCCGAGCAGCTGGACGACGTGCTGTCCCGCTTCGCCCCTCGGCTCGCGCCGTGGACCCGCTGCACCGCCTGCAACGGACAGCTGCGCGCCGCCGCGCGCGAGGCCGTGCGCGACCGGCTGCCCGACAACACCGGCCAGAGTTACGACTCCTTCGCCCAGTGCCTCGACTGCGGCCAGACCTATTGGAAGGGCGCGCACCACGCGCGGCTGGACGCCATCGTGGCGGCGGCATTGGCCAAATTCGCCTGATTCACGCGTGCATATTGTGTGCCGCGCCACTCTCCCCTACGCTCCTGTGACACCACTCGGTCTCACAACCGGCCGGGCGGCTTGGGAATGGAGGGACCTCGATGGCGAGGGTTCGGGCGGGCCGACGCGTGCTCACGGCGGCGCTGACGGTGGCCATGATGGCCGGGGGATCATGGATGGCGCCAACGGCGTTCGCCGACGAGACGGCGACCGCCCCGCCCGGCGCTTCGGGCGCACCGGATGTCACCGCCCAGACCCTGTACGGCGGTATGGGTTCACATCCGGTGGCCACCAATGCCCAGGTCGGTCCGTGCCAGGCCTCGATCGTCGGGTTCGTCCAGAACGTGGCCGTCCACATCTTCGGCAATACCGAGGACCTGACCTGCACCGCGGCCTTCCCCAACGGCTTGGACTCCCCCATCGGCGTGAACACCTATTTCCCCGCCGACATCGCCGATCCGGCCGAAGCGCCGCTGATCGTCCTGACCGGCGGCATCGACGCCAATCCCGGTATGTACGACCGTCTCGCGCGGCAGTGGGCGAGCAATGGCTTCGTGGTGACCGTCCCCTACGACTGGTTCAACTCGCTGGCCTATGTGCCCGCGGCCGGTCTGGCGTTGGCGATCTGGCAGAACCGGGACGCGGGCTCACCGCTCTTCGGCAAGGTGGATCTGTCGCGCACGATCTTCGCGGGCCATTCGGCGGGTGGTCAGTCCACTCAGCAGATCGTGTCGGCGCTCCCGGGGGTGGCCGGGCTCATCGACCCGAATCTCCATGTGGCGGGCGCGCTCGCGATCGAGCCCGGCCCGCTGGCGCTCGGCCCGCTGCTCGGGGTGCCGACGCTGTATCTCACCGGTGTGAACGACTTCGTGGTCCCCGACTTCGCGTGGGTGCGCTGGTGGCAGTACAACCTGACCTGGAACGCCCCGGCCTGGATCGCCAATGCCCGTGGGGTGAGCCATTTCTCGCCGGTCGACGGCATCGAGGACTACCGCTCGTCCGGGACCGCGGTGGCGTGGCTGCGGTATCTGGGCTTCGGTGACGAGACCGCCAAGCGGTTCTTCGTCGGCCCGGAGTGGGCGCTGCGCAATGACAAGACGTACTTCAGTGTGGAACGCAACGCGCTCGCCAACGCGGTGCGGTGAGGGAGCTTCGATGAAATCGCATCGCCATTGGTTCGGTACGGCGCTGGTCGGCGCGGCGCTGACCGCCGGGTCGCTGCTCGCACCCGTCGCCGTGGCGGATCCCGTCGCGAGCGCCTGCGCCGATCCGGCCTCGGCCGGAGTGGATCCCGCCGCGCTGGCCGACGCCATCGACTTCGGCACGCGCGGTGGCGGATTCGCCATCCAGGTGTATCGACACGGCTGCCTGATCGGGGATCGCACCGGTACCGGGAACCTGCCCTTCCCGCTGGCCAGCTCCAGCAAGGGTGTCGCCTCGGTGGCGATCGGCCGCGCGATCACCATGGGGTACTTCGGCCTCGACGATCCGCTGGGTAGGTTCTTCCCCCAGGCCGATGCCGCGCACGCCGCGCTCACGGTGCGGCAGGTGCTCACCCAGACCACGGGTCTGCGCTTCACCTGGGCGGCCGACGTGGCGGGCATCGCCACCGACGAGGTGCTGCAAACCCTGGAAACCCCTTTCGCTTTCGAGCCGGGGAAGACGTTCCAGTACGCGCAGGCCGCGCTGGTACTGCTGCCGCGCATCGTGGAAATCACCACCGGACTGGACTTCCAAGAGTTCGTGCAGCGAGAAGTCATGTCCCCGTTGGGAATCAACCGCGACCACTGGGTGTGGCTGCGCGATCGCAGCGGGAACACGGCGGTCAACGGCGGATTGGCCATGCGCGCGGACGATGTCGCGCGCCTCGGTCAGCTGATGCTGAACGAAGGCCGCTGGGGCGAGCGGCAACTCATCGATCCCGGCTACATCCGCGAGGCCCAGCGCGGCACCCCGGGCAATCCCGGCTACGGATTCATGTTCTGGCTCAACTCCGGTGACTCGTACAAGTCGGCGACCGTGCCCGTCGCCAAGACCTTCGACCACCCGATGTTCCCCGGCGCGCCCCGCGACCTGTACTCCTTCGTAGGCGCGCTCGGCCAGTTCGTCGCTATCATCCCCAGCCGCGACATGGTGATCGTGCGCCTCGGCGTCCCGGGCCGCATCGACCCGGCCAACCTCCAGACTTCGCTGGCCGCCGAGACCAATCCGGACAACAAGGAGTTCCTGCGCCGGGTCACCGCCGCGGTCACCGATGTCCCCGCCGAGCCCTACGACGACCCCTACCGCTACGACAACGGCCTGGGCCCGATCATCGGCGGCCTCGACGATCTCGCCTTCTGGACCGACCCGGTCACCGTCGCCCAGATCCTGCTCGGCGTCGGCCCCTACGCCTCCGGCAACTGCAACATCCTCTGGTGCAACGGCAAACTGGTCCCGCAGGACGTCTTCGCCGCCATGCTGGATTCGGGCGGCCAGATCGCGGCCGCACTGCTCGCCCTGAACCAGGGCCAGCGGTGATCAGCGGGCGCGGGCGGCGGCCGCTGCCGCGTCGAGGCGCGCACCCAACGCCTTGACCTGGTCGCGGAGGACCTCGATGTCCTCGACCGGAACGCCGACGAGGTCCAGCACGGTCTGGATCATCTGCTGTGCGCCGTGCTGCAATGCACGGCTGGACTCGGTGGCGTGCAACACCACCGCGCGCCCATCGGTGGCGCTGCGGACGCTCTCGACCAGGCCGCGCGACTGCAGCCGCTGGACCAGGGGCGAGAGCGTGCCGTAGTCGAGGTGGACCTGTTCGCCCAGGTCCTTCATGGTGATGCCCGGGCGTTCCCACAGCGCCAGCAGCACCAGGTACTGCGGGTAGGTGAGGTTCATATCGTCCAGGAACGGCCGGTAGGCAGCGGTCATGGATCGTGACGTGGAGTACAGCGCGAAGCACAGCTGGGCATTGAGCGAGAGCAGCGCGTAGTCGATCTCCTCGTCCGCTCCGGCCCGGTGCCCGTCGGGTGCGGAAGGCGGATGTTCGTGCATTACTGCACTGTACTGCGGACGCCGGCGTGCACTGTGTCACGGACAGTGGCCAGCACCGCATCGGTGGCCGCGCGATCGCCGACCGTGATGCGAATACCGGTGGGATAGGTCTTGACGTGGATGTCCGCGCCCGCCAGCGCGGTTGCCACACGATCGGCATCCGGGCCGGGCAGGGTGAGATAGGAGAAGTTGGCGTAGCTGTCGGGGACACACAGGCCGAGCTCGCGCAGCCCGGTCGTGAGGCGGGTGCGGTGCTCGCCGAGCACCGCGATGCGCGCCTCGATCTCGGCCTCCGCCTCGTAGCAGGCGCGCACCGCGACCTCGGCGAGGGCGGTCATGCCGAAAGGCAACTGCCAGCGCGAGATTCGCTCGATCAGCCGCGGGTCGCCGATGGCGTAGCCGACCCGCAGCGCCGCCAGGCCGTACGCCTTCGAAAAGGTGCGCAGGACGAGCAGATTCGGATGGCGGTCCAGCAGCGCGAAGACGTCGGCCCGCTCGGATTCGGCGACGAAATCCACGTACGCCTCGTCCAGGACGACGGTGATCGCGGCCGGAATCTCCCGCAGGAACGCCTCGAATTCCGCCGGTGGCACCAGGGTTCCGGTGGGATTGTGCGGACTGCACACCACCACCAGCCGGGTCCGCTCGGTCACCGCGGCGGCCAGCGCCGCCAGATCCTGGCATCCGGAGCCGGTGAGCGGCACCGCGATCGGCCGCCCGCCCGCCATGGTGGTGAGGATCGGGAAACCGTCGAAGGTGGGCGTGGCCATCACGACTTCCGCTCCGCCGGAACCGAATTCCTGGACGATGTGCATGATCACCCCGGTCGCGCCCGCGCCCACCGCGATGGCGTCGGGCGCGCAGCCGAGCCGTTCGGCGATCAGGCGCGGCAGTCGCTGGGGCAGGAATTCGGGGTACCGATTGGCCGAGGCGAGCGCGCGGCTCAGCGCCGCCCGCACCGAGGCGGGCGGGCCGTAGGGAATCTCGTTGAGCTGCAGCCGATGTCCGGCCGATATCAGCGGGGTCATGGCGCTCACCCCCTTCAGCGTCCGCCCCACCGGACCGCGGCGGCCGCGGCGAAATCGCCCGCGTGCGCGAAGCCCGCGAACATCACCAGCGAGCCCGCCGGTACCCGGCCCTCGTCGACCGCGCGGTCGAAGGTGACGGGAATGCCCGCACCGAACAGGTTTCCGCAGTCGTCGAAGGTGTCGGGATGCTTGTCCTGCGGCAGTTGCAGCGCATCGCGCCAGTTGCGCAGGAAGGCGCGGTTGGGCTGATTGGTGACCAGCAGATCCAGTTCCCGCGACTGCACCCCGATGCGCCGGCACACCGCGTCGGCGACCTCCGGCACCAGCCGGTTGCCGCGCTGCAGCACCTTGGCGATCTTGGATTCGGTGAAGCCGACATGCATCTGGCCGCTCCCGGCCTCCCAGTAGCGGCGCGGCGGCTCGGCGATGGCGGTCATCTGCCCGGCGAACTCCGGCAGATGCCGGGTCTCGATGTCGAGGATCGGCGAATCACCGGATTTCACCAGCAGTCCCGCGCCCGCGCCGTCGCCCGGGATGGCGGCCTGCGCCTTGCCGCGCACCTGCTCCTGGGTGAAGATCTGGCCCGCCGCGTTCTGCACGGTGACCACCAGCGCGGACCGCGCCTCGGAGGAGAGCAGGATCTGGCGGGCCAGTTTCATGCCGTGCACGAACGACGCGCAGCCGCCATTGTGCAGGTCGATCAGCCATTCCGGCGAGATGCCCAGGCGGGCAGCGACTTCGCCGCCATTGCCGACAATGGCGACCTCGGGTAACTGGGTGTGGACGATGAGAATGTCGATGGTGCGCAACACATCCCGGCCCTGGCGTTCCAGGATCGGGGCGACGGCGCGCTCGGCCATATCGGCGGGCGTCTCACCCGGTGCGATGTGGCGGCGGAACTTGGGCGACTTGAACATGATGTTCGAGGTGACCTCGTCGGGATCCGCGTACTGCGCGAAATAGTCTGCGGGGACGATGTTCTCGGGCAGATACCCGGCGACGTCGATCAGGCTGACGGTGCTCATGCTCAGTTCATCCATTCCGGCTTGATCGGCTGTCCATTGGCGTGGCGGTGTTCGCAGATGGCCTTGAGATTGCGCAGTTCCAGCAGGTGCCCGGCGGCGAAGAGATGCCAGAAGTCGCCGACCCAGACCGGGCGGCCCTCGGGCTCGGTCTCCGGGTAGCCGTTGTTCTCGTAGAACGGGTGGTGGCAATTGGTCCAGGTGACAACGCAACCCGGCTTGTTCAGCACCAGTTGCGCGTCGACGACCCGCATCAGGTAGATCATCCACAGGTGGTCGGCCTGGTCCCAGGCGCAGTGATAGTCCACGGTGCGGGCCTCGGCATTGGACACCGTGCGGGTGTAGATGCGGGTGTGCGAGCCGATCCGGTCATCCGACACCCAGACCTCGGGATCGGCCTCGGTGCGCTCGAAACCCCGCATGCTGTAGGTCCATTCGCACAGGCTGCGGGTGTCGGCGAGGTAGTCGAACACCTCGTCCGGCGGGGCGTCGATGAATTCGGTGACGGTGCAGTACTGGCCGTAGATCTCGTCGTGCGGGTAGACGGATCGGGTCATGTCCAGCACCAGCGGCATGCCCTCCTTGAGGGGCATGGACTCGATGCGGTACACCCCGGGCACATTCACATCGGGTACTTCGATCGGCTCGGCGTTGACGGTCTCGGTCATGCGAGGGGCTCCTTCAGAAACGGTGCGAACGGTGGGATCTCGTCCGGGTCACACTGCAGTTCGATGAACGCGGGCCCCGGTATTGCCCGCGTCTTCTCCAAGGCGTTCTCGAATTCGGTCAGGGTGCGCGCGGTCCACGCGGGCAGATCCGGGAACATCGCGGCCACCCCGGCCCCGATCTCCGCCGCCCGGAACCGGTTGAAGCTGTACTCGCCGGAGTAGTAGACCTGCTCCCGCGTCACGCACATGCCGTGCGCGTTGTTGTTGAACACCACGAACGTGACCGGCGCCTGATACTCGACCGCCGTATGCACCTCGTGGCCATGCATGAAATACGCACCGTCCCCGGCGATCACCACCGCCCGCCCGCGGGAACCCGCAGATGATGCACCACGGCCGCCCCGGTATTCCCGGCATCGACGACGACATCGGTGCCCGGTTCCAATGCGTTCTCGAGCGCGGCCACCGCTGCCCGATATCGGACGCCGGGCCCGGAGGCCTCCGGCACAACGAGTTCCGGCAAACGCCGACTCGCCTCGGGGTGCGCCGGTTTCGCGCCCGCGTGCCCGGCAAGTTCATTCAGGTTGGCGGCCAATGGCCCTCGCACGACGGTGTGCACCGGGACGAAAGGCTCCTCCGCACCCAGGTAGACCACCTGCGGGCAGGCCTCCAGGGCCGCATCCAATCCCGCTCGCGAGGTCACCGGGAGGGGCGCTCCCACCAGCAGGCACAGGTCCGCTTCGGCGACGAGTTCCGGTGCCCGTGGATGTCCCATCACTCCGGTGACACCGGCGAACAACGGATCCCGATTCGGGAAGGCGTCCTTGGCATCCGGCGTGACCAGGACAGTCGCACCCAGTGCGCGCACCAACGCCGCCAGTTCGTCCCGCGCATCCGCGAGCCCGACCTCGGGCCCGGCGATCACAACCGCCCGAGATCCGTCGAGTGGTACATCGGCCAGGGAAATTGGGGAAAGTTCAGTCACTGGTGTGTCACTGGACGGGGCAGCGACGGATGTCGGCGAGGAAGGTGCGGCTTGAATGTTCTTGGGCAGCAGTAGGACTGAGGGACCACCTTCGAGCGCCGCCGCTATGGCCCGATCCAGTGCGGCGGAAATATCCTGCGGGCTGGTGACTTTCACGCAGTAGCGGGAGACCGCACCGAAGATCTTCTCGGCATCTAGTCGCCCGGGGAGGCCGCTGCTGTCCTGGAAGGCGCCACGGCCCTCGAGGTTGGTCGGCGGCTGGCCGACGAGGGCCAGGACCGGGACGCGGGAGTCGAAGGATTCGGGCAGGGCGGCAAGGAGATTCATGGCTCCGCCGCCGGAGGTGGCGGCCACTACGCCGAGGCGGTGGGTGGCGCGGGAGTAGCCGTCGGCCATGGTGGCGGCGCCGAATTCGTGTTTGGCGAGAATGCCGGTGACGGCCGGGTGGCGGTGGAGGGCGTCGTAGAGGTCCTCGATATTGGCGCCGCCGACACCGAAGACATGGCCGGTGTGGGCCGCGATGCGGTCGACGATGAGGTCGGCCACCGTATGCGCTTCAGATTCGATACTGCCTTGTCCGCGATACATCGCACACAAGGTATCCATGGAGAGTGAGTTCGATCAACGTGTCGCAGGTCACAATCCAGACCGAAATGCGCTGTTAGCCAGGGCAATTAGCCAAGCGAAGACCCCGCCGGGGGACGGCCCCGGCGGGGTCCCGGTCCGGCTGCAGGGGAACCGGACCGCGGGGTGAACCGCAACCGGCTCAGAGCCGGTACACAGGAATCAACGAGTGGCGGCCGGGCGCGGTTCACCGCTCGTGCTCGATCGGCGTGTCGAATGTCCGAAGACCGCGCGGGACAGGCGCAGGCAGCGGTTGTCGCCATTGAGGGTGAGGCCAGGCGGTTGGGGACGTAGGCGAAGGACAGGCCGGTGTGGGGATCGGCGAATCCGAGCGAGCCGCCCATGCCCGGGGTGCCGTAAGCGCGGTGGTCGGGTGAGCCGAACGGGAAAGTGGGACAGGACTTTCGGAATCCGAGATGGAATCGCGTGATGGTCTTCACGACGGCATCGGGGGCGGGCACCGGACCGGCGTCGGCCAACCGGGCGCGGACCGCGCCGGAGATCGGCAGCTCCCCGGTGAGACCCGCCGCGTAGATGCGCGCCAGCCCGCGCGCCGAGCCGACGCCATTGCTGCCGGGCAGTTCCACCGACATGATCTCCGGCCGCACGAAGTCCTCCGGCATGCCCAGGTCCGGCACCGCCAGCGCGCGGAAGAGCTGGCCGCGGCGCAGCAACGCCGGAATCGCTTGATTCCAGGGCAGATTCCGCTCGTACCGCAGCTCGAGGCCATTGGTGCGGATCAGCCGCGCGATGCGGTCGCCGCCCAGGTCCGCGTCCAGTCCGAGGGTGAAGTCGACGGCGAGCGGTCCGGCGATCTCCTCGGCGAGGAAGCGCCGGATGCTGCGCCCGGCCGGGTCGGCGCGGCGCACCAGCTCATTGATGAACAGCCCGATGCTGACGGGGTGGTAGCCCTGCCGGGTGCCCGGCGTCCACGCGGGCCGCTGCGCCGCGAGCACTCCGGCGACCCGATCCAGATCGTGCAGATCGGCCAGCGTCATCCGGGTGCCGCGCAGAATGTGCAAGCCCACTTGATGGTCGATGAGCTGGCGGACGGTCACCTCGCCCTTGCCGCGCGCCGCGAACTCCGGCCAGTAGCGCGCCACCGGCTCGTCGTAGTCGAGCTGTCCGCGGGTCACCAGCATCGCGAGGATCAGTGCCGCAACGCCTTTGGTGGACGAGAAGACCGGCACGATGGTGTCACGCTCCCACGGCAGCCGCCGCTCCCGATCGCGCAGGCCGCCCCAGAGATCGACCACGGGCGTGTCCCCGTCGAAGACCGCGACCGCCGCGCCGATCTCGCCGTGGTGTGCGAAGTTCCGCCGGAAGGCGTCGGCGACCCGGCCGTATCCCTCGGCGACATACCCGTGCGTCTTCGTATCGGTCACAGCTGGCGAGCCTAACGAAGCGCGGTGCGCGGGTCCCGGCCCCAGACGTCGAATGGGATATGCCCCACCGCGCGGCCGCGCGGGCCGAGGGTCCGGCCCATGCGCTTGAGCGTCCGCAAGGTGAGCTGGCGCTCGGTGATGCGCAGCTCCGGAAACTCGCGCTGCAGGCGGGTTTCCAGCAGGACGCCCTCGCGCGGGCTGCGCAACCAGGCGATGAGCATGACATTGGCGTCATCGGCGGTGGCGACGCAGAGCCGGATCTCCGGCCAGGACGCCAGGGCCTTGCCGAGCCGGTCGAGGTCGGGCGCGGGAAGTTGCGCCCAGTAGTTGGCGGTGACGGTCCAGCCCGCGGCCTGTTCGGCGAAGTCGCAGCGGAACACCAATCGGCCCGAGCGGGTCATCTCGGTGATGCGGCGGCGCACGGTGGTTTCGGTGAGGCCGGTGTCGCGGGCCAGGTCCGCGATGCTGCGGCGGCCGTCGGCGGCCAGGGCCAGGACCAGGGCCGGGTCGCCGGGCCGGATGCGGGAGTGGGCGGGCGCGGGTGCGCGCGGGTCGGTCAGCAGCGTGCGCTGGCTCGGGTCGAGGGCCTGGGGTCGCCAATGGCTGCCCTCGACATAGACGTGCTGACTGACCGCGGTGCGGATCTCCTCGACGCCGGGCAGGGCGGCCAGCTCGCGCGCGGTGAGATCGTCCAGGGCGGCGAGGTTTTCGACGGCCACCGAGAGCTGCATCGGATAGCCGCCGGTGAGGCGTTCGACGCTGAAGACGCACGGCATGGCGGCGACGCGGTCGGCGAGTGCGGTGAGTTTGTCGGCGCGGCAGCGCAGTCGCAGATAGGCGACGGTGGCGAAGCCGGGAGGGTAGGCGGTGATCCAGGCCAGCCCGGCGGCGGTGAGCTGCTGCCAGCGCCGGGCGGCGGTGGTGGCGTCCATGCCGAGCGAGGCCCCGATGCGCGTCCAGGAGGCGCGCGGATTGATTTGCAGAGCGTTCACCAGATCCAGGTCGCGCTCATCGAAGGCGGCCAGCGCGGCGGATTCCGGCGCACTGCTCGCCGCGATGGCGGTATCCGGCGATTCGGCCGTATCCTCGGACATGGGGCCCAGTGTGGCAGTTCAGCCACTCCTCCCGCCGCGAAGGGGCTTGGATGCCACGCACCACCCGGATAACCATCGTGCTGCTGTTCGCGGCCTGGGTTGTCGACTACATCGATCGGACCGTGATCAATTTCGCGCTGCCGGCGATCGGTGACGACCTCGGGCTCGATCACACGCAACAGGGTCTGCTGGTGTCGATGTTCTTCATCTCCTACGCGCTGATCCAGATTCCCGCCGGTTTGCTGGCGGACCGCTACGGGGCGTTGAAGGTCGGTATCGCGGGGTTGACAGCGTGGTCGGTGTTCACCGGATTGACCGCCGTCGCTTGGTCTTTCGCGGTGCTGCTGGCCATCCGGTTCCTGTTCGGATTGGTGCAGGGCGTGTTTCCGGCCGCCGCCATCAAGGCGCTCGCCGAACGCAGTCGGCCCGAGGAGCGTACGACCGCCGCGGGGTGGACGAACTCCTCCAATGCGGCGGGCCTGCTGCTGGCCGCGGTGATCGCGGGGGTCTTGCTGCCCACGGTCGGCTGGCGGGTGATGTTCGCGGTGATCTCGGTGCTCGGGGTGGCGGTCATTCTGGCCTGGCGGCGGTGGATGCCGGAACCGCTGGTGCAGGACGAGATTCCGATCGCGAATGTCGGGACCAGGGCCGAGCGGCGCGCGGTGCTGTTCTCGCCCGCGCTGCTGGGGTTCGCCGTCATCTTCTTCGGCTACGACGTGCTGGTGTGGGGCGTCACCGCGTGGACGCCGACCTTCCTGAAAGAGCAGCACGGAATCTCGCAGGCCGGTATCGCCTTCGCCGCGGTGCCGACCACGCTGGCCGCGGCGGTCGGGGTGGTGCTCGGGGCGCGGCTGTCGGATCGGATCGGCGGGCGGCCGCGGGTGATCGTGGTGCCGGCCATGGCGTTCACCGCCGTCATGCTCTTCGTGCTGCCGCGCGCGGAACCGTTCGGGCTGTTCGTGCTGGTGGGCACGGTGATGAGCCTGGTCGCCGGGATGGCGTACATGCCGGCGTTCGCGGTGCCGCTGCGCTCGCTGCCCAGCGCGTACATCGGCGCGGCCACCGGGGTGATCATCTTCGGCGGGCAGCTGGCCGGTGTGCTGAGCCCGCTGGCCTTCGGCGTGGTCACCGACCATCTCTCGTACACAACGGCTTTCGAAACGATGGCCGCCGGTCCGCTGCTGGCCCTGGTGGCGGCGGCCGTGGTACCCCAAACCGCCGAGGCGTTCCGGGCGCTGCTGTCCCGCCGCGGCTCGGCGACCGTCCCGTCGAAGGAGAGTCTCACATGACCGAGCAGTCCACCGCCGCAACGCTTTCCGAGCACTGGCAGCAGGTCTACCGCCGGTTGCACGCGCACCCGGAGCTGTCGGGTGAGGAGCACGCCACCGCGGCCCTGGTGGCCGAAGAGCTGCGGGCGCTGCCGGGCTGGGAGGTGACCGAGAATGTCGGCGGCACCGGCGTTGTCGGCGTGCTGCACAGCGGTCCCGGGCCGGTGATCTGGCTGCGCGCGGATATGGACGGGCTGCCGGTGCAGGAGGAGACGGGACTCGACTACGCCTCCACCGTGCCCGGCGTCATGCACGCCTGCGGCCACGATGTGCATGTCACGGCATTGCTCGGCACCTGTGCGGAACTGGCGGCGAATCCATTGCCCGGCACCGTGGTCGCGCTGTTCCAGCCCGCCGAGGAGACCGGCTCGGGTGCGCAGGGGATGCTCAATGACGGCCTGCTGGAACGCTTTCCGCATCCGCGCATCGTTCTGGGCCAGCATGTGGGCCCGCTGCCCGCCGGACTCGTGCTGAGCAAGCCCGGCACCCTGATGGCCGCCTCGGATTCGGTGCGCGTCACCTTCCTCGGCAAGGGCGGGCACGCCTCCCAGCCGCACACCGCCATCGATCCGCTGCTCATGGCGGCCTCGCTGGTGCTGCGCCTGCAGTCGCTGGCCGCGCGCCAGACCGCGACCGCCCTCAGCCCGGTGCTCACCGCCGGTGCGCTGCACGCGGGCACGCGGCCGAACATCATCGCCGATACCTCCGAGGTGCTGCTCAGCCTGCGCACCTTCACCGACGGCTCACGCAACCGCATGGTGGAGGGCATCCAGCGCCTGGCCGAGGCCGAGGCGGCCGCCGCCGGTGCGCCGCAGGAGCCGAAAGTCGAGTTCTACGACCACTTCCCGGTCACCGAGAACACCCCCGGCGACACCGAACGCGTCCTCGCCTCGCTCAGCGCGGCGAACCTTCCGGTCATGCCCATGAACCACCCCATTACCGGCAGTGAGGATTTCGGCGCTTTCGGCACCGCCGCGAAGGTTCCCTCGGTGTTCTGGCACATCGGCGGCATCGACCCCGCGCGGTTCACCGAGGAAGACCAGATCCACATGCTCACCGAAGGCGCACTGCCCGAACGCTTCCCCTCCAACCACTCCCCTCACTTCGCCCCCGACCCCGCCCTGGCACTGCCCGCCGCCATCACCACCATGGTCACCGCGGCCCGCGCCGAACTCGAACGGCCTACCATGGCTGAATGAGCGGATCCGGCAGGTGGGAAGTCGAGGATCTCGCCCTCCGAGACCGCCGGGCGAGATCCTTCGGGGCGGCGGCCGCCGCCTACGATGCCCACCGTCCGGACTACCCCCTGGCCGGGCTGCGCTGGGCACTGGAACCGCTGGGCTCCACCGATGTCCGCGTACTCGACCTCGGCGCGGGCACCGGCAAACTCACCGGGGTAGCGGTGGCGGCGGGCGCGCGGGTCACCGCCGTCGAACCCGACGAAGGCATGCGCGCGGTCCTGCGCGAGCGCCACCCTCGGGTGCCCGCATTGACCGGGACCGCCGAATCCATTCCGCTCCCGGACAATTCGATGGACGCGATCGTCGCGGGCCAGGCCTTCCACTGGTTCGACCTCCCCCGCTCCTTCCCCGAATTCGCCCGGGTCCTCCGCCCCGGCGGCGTCCTCGCCGCCTTTTGGAACGACCACGACGATTCAGTCGAATGGGTAGCCGCCTTCGACCGCCTACGGCAGTCCTCGGCCTCCTTCCCGCCCGCGAACCCGGAACCCGACCTACCCACCCATCCCCTCTTCACCTCCTTCACCAAATCCGTATTCGCCCATTCTCAGTCCCGCACGGCCGAATCCCTCACGGCCACGATCGCCACCCACTCCCACGCCCTGGTGATCCCGGAATCCGAACGCGAGGCGATCCTGGGTCGGCTCACGGACTTCCTCCGTTCCCGGCCCGAAACCTCCAGCGGCACATTCGAAATGCCGCTCCGCACGACGGTCATCCGCGCGACCGCGATCTAGACCGCACGGAGGGTCTCGCCCCTCCTGACGATCACGACGCCGAGCAGGATGAGCAGACCGCCGAGCAGCTGGATGGGGCGCGGAGTTTCGCCGAGCAGGTACCACGCGAACACCAGGCCCGTCAGGACTTCCAGGAGCGCGGCGAACGCGGCCAGGCGAGGACCGAGTAGGCGGGTGGCGGCGATGCCGGAGACATAGGCGAGGGCGGCGGTCACGGTGCCCAGCACCAGCGCGGGTGGCCACCAGGGCACGGTGAAGTCTTGGAAGGCAATGGTGTTCGCGGTGGCGCGCAGTGGGACGATGCCCACGATCCCCGCCGCCAGCAGGGTCAGGCCGCCGATGAGGAGGCCCGAGGTGGCGAGCACGGTGCCCGGCAGCGCGGTATCGGTGCGGGAGGACAGCAGGATGAACGCGACTCCGCCGAGCATCGAGGCGAGCGCCCACCCGATGCCGACCCAGCCGACGGCCGCCCCGGAATGCAGGCCGACCACGAGCGGCAGCCCCGCCAGGCCGAGAGCGGCGCCCACGAGCGTCATCCCGGGCGGCCGTTGCCGATGCCGCGACCACAGCCAGCCGGTCACGGCGATCGGCGCGGTGTTCTGAATGAGCAGCGCCACCGCGACTTCCAGATGGGATACGGCGTTGAAGTAGGTCAGCTGAACTCCGGCGACCGCGAACAAGCCGTAGTAGGCGAGCAGACGTGCGTTGCGGCGCAGGAGATTCCACCGGCCGCGCAGTTGCACCAGCGCGATCGGCAGCAGCACCAGCCCGGCCGTCAGCACCCGCACCACGGTCGCCGCCGCCGAACTCCACCCGGCCGCCATCAACCCGTGCGCCAACGGGCCCGACAGGGAGAACGACGCCGTCGACACGACCGCGTAGCCCAGCCCCAACCCCATCTCAGTGCTGGGTTTCGGTGGTGAGGTAATGGATGAGATCACGTGGGAGTCCATGGGTGTCGTGGAGGTAGTGGTAGTCGTCGTCGGTCAAGGTGCCACTGAAACGGCTGCGGGACAACAATTGTCGGCCGCGTTCGAGCAGCTGACCGAACCTGCGCTCCTCGTCGCGCAGGGCGGTGCGTATTTCGTCTGGCGATCCGAGCTGCCCGAAATGGTCGAGGGTGTGCTCGATGAGGTCCGTCGGCAGATCCGAAAGGGTGCCGGTGGGATCGTTGCGCCACAGCGTGGTCAGCACCCGGCGGATCAGTCGGCGAAGAACATAGCCACGGCCGTTGGGGGACGGGGTGATTCGATCGCCGAGGAGTACCACGACGGAACGGAGGTGGTCGATGACCAGATTGCGGGAGGAGTCGTCCAGCCCGGGCCACAAGCGGGGCAGCGTCGAACGCCAAGGCTCGAAAAGATCTGTCTCATAGATCGATTCGACACCCTGAAGAATGCTCACCAGGCGTTCCAGCCCCATACCGGTGTCGATATTGGGTTGGGGTAATGGTTCGAGGGTGCCGTCGGGGTGACGGTGGTAGCGCATCATGACGTGGTTCCAGACCTCGACCCACCGATCATCGGTTGTCGGTGTGCCCCGCGGGGTTTCGGGACCGCTCCAGACGAAGATCTCCGAGTCGGGGCCGCACAGGCCGGTGGGCCCGTTGGACCACCAGTTGTCGTCGGTGGTGGGCTCGATCGGGACGCCGAGATCGGTCCAGGTCTGCCAGGAGTCGTGGTCGGGGCCGACCTGCTCGTCGCCACCGAAAACGGTGACGTGCATTCGCGAGGGATCGAGGCCGAAGCCGTCACGAAGCAGTTCGTAGCCCCAGCGCAGGCTCTGCGGGCCCCGGTAGTCGCCCAGCGACCAGGAGCCGAGCATCTCGAACACCGTCAAATGGGTGTCATCGCCGACCTCGTCGAGATCGGTGGTGCGCAAACAGCGTTGGAGACCGACCAGGCGGCGACCGCTCGGGTGCGGGCGGCCCATCAGGTACGGGGTCAGCGGGTGCATGCCGGAGGTGGTGAACAGCACCGGATCGCCCGGTGGCGGGACGAGCGATTCGCCCGGTATGAGTTCGTGTCCGCGCTCGCGGAAGAACTCGAGAAAGATCTGGACGATGCGGTCGGTGGTGAACATGGTGATTGCTCCATCGAGTGAGATCGACTGGAAGCGACCACGAGTGGCAATGGAAACCGACACACACCGGCGGACCGCTTCCGGTCGCCGGCTGGGGAATAGAGGTCAGACGGCCGCGACCGACGAGCTGTGAGCTCGCGGGTTCGCGGCTGCGGTGGGTGGACAGACCTCCATGCGCCTCACGGTAGCAACGAGTCCGAAGCGAGCACGAGCGAATATTCGCGGGCCTGTGCTGCTGAGCTATCGGTTCAAAACTGTCACAGACGGTTGATCGCCCTGTTACGTTGCGCACGAGAGCAATTGAGGGACAGGTGATTCAGTTTGTCACTGCGTATACGACGCCTCGCCGCAGTACTGTTCGCCACGGTCGCGGCGTTCACGCTGGCCGGGACCGGATCTTTCGCCACCGCCGAGCCCGACGGCGGCCCTGGCGCGGAGATCCAGGATGGGCAACTGCCGGAACCGGCGGCGGCCTGCTCGACCACCGATACCGCGGGCAAGCGCATCACGATGACGACCGCCGACGGTCGGCCATATCTGGTGTATGTACCCAAGGGATTGACCGGTGCCGCACCGCTGATCGTGGCCGTGCACGGCGGGATGAGCTCGCCGGACAAGTTCGCCGGTGAGACCGGATTCGACGGGTACGCCGAGAGTAAGAAGTTCATCGTCGCCTATCCGCGTGGCCCCAAGGCGGAGACCGGCGGCTACGGCGGCTGGGACTGGAACAAGGGTTCGGCCGATGTGACCTTCCTGCGCGCGGTGATGAGCGGTGTGTCGGGCAAGTACTGTGTGAACCCGCATCGCGTACACATGGTGGGACACTCCAATGGGGGCCAGATGACCTCGCGCATGGCGTGCGACTCCGCGGGCACGATCGCCTCGGCGGCGACCTTCTCCTCCTATTTCCCCGGCGGATACGACTGCGCCCCCACCCGCGACATCTCCTTCGGCGTGATGCTCACCGCCAATGACGCACTGACCTGGCAGGCCGGCGCCGAATCCAATCGCGATATGTGGCGGATGCACGATGGCTGTGGCGCCAAGACCACCGAAACCGGCTATCAGGTGAAGAATGGCGAAAGCTCCGCTTGCGCAAACGGTTCCGAGGTCGTCTACCGTCTCTACCAGGATCAGCCGACACCGGACAAGGCGCACAATTGGCCGACGCCGAGCGGAGATCCGAGCTGGAATGCCGACATCTTCAACCGCATGTGGAAGTTGTTCGTGGACAACCAACTCTGATCAGTCGGCCGGCCACCTCCATCCTGCGCCCTGGGGTATGGGTAGGTCAGCGCCAGGTGGGATCGCCGTCGAAGTGGACGTCGAACTGGTCGTGGAGGTTGTCCATGCTGTCCCAGTCCGCTTCGCCGCGGGCTATTCGGCCGAGTTGGCGGAAGTAGTCGAAGCGCGCGAGGCCGGGGGTGAGGACGGCGAAGAATTCGGCGCGGCCCTCGGCGGATGCGCCGAAGGCGTGGACGGTGCCGGGCGGGATGACTACCAGGCCGCCCTTGTCGACGTGGTGGAGTTCGCCGTCGACGAGGAATTCCATTGTGCCGTCGAGGATGTAGAAGATCTCGGTCGATCTGGTGTGGTGGTGGGGGCGGGTGCCGTCCGCGCCCGCGGGGAGCAGCAGGCGGTTCGCGCCGAAGAGGCCGTCGGAGTTCTGGCTGTCCTCGAGCAGCCAGAAGGCGCCGTCACCGGGGAGCCGGACCGCTTCGACATCGCGTTCGTTGATGATGAAAGGCTTTGCCATAGCCAGCACAACCGGACCACGGCCCGTTTTATTCGCCTATTGGTCGAAGGCGATGTGGAGGTCGTCGGATTCGGGGAGGGTCTGGCAGGCGAGGGTCAAGCCCTGCGCGAGTTCCTCTTCGATCAAGGATTCGTTCTGCAGCATGCGGGTGCGGCCACGTTTGACGGTGCAAACGCAGGTGGCGCAGGCGGATTCGCGGCAGACGTAGGGGGCATCGATGCCGTGGTCGAGGAGGACATCTAGGAGCTTCTTGGATCTGGGCCAAGGGAGAGTGTGGGTTTCACCGTCGATATCGACTCGGACGGTCGCGGTGTCGGCGGCAGGTGTGGTGACCGCGGTCGGGGCGTGGTATTCGAAGGGATTGTCGGTCAGCGAGCGGTATTGCTCCTGATGGATGGACCGGTCGGAGATGCGGAGCTGATTCAGGCCCTGCTTGACCGTCGAGGCGAATCCGGCCGGGCCACAGAGATATACGTCGTGACGCCGGTACGGCCGAGCCCAGCTCGAGACGGACCGCGGCGTCGGCAGGCCGCGCTCGGATTCCAGCCAGTGCGTCACGGTCAGGCGGCGCGGATGACGACGCAGCAGGTGTTCGAGCTCGGCGTCGAAGATGATGGACGGACGATCGCGATTGGCATAGAACAGCGCGATAGTGCCGCGCCCCAGAGCCAGCGCCGATTTGAGGATCGACATGATCGGGGTGATACCGCTCCCGGCCGCGCAGAGCAGGAGGTCGTTGTTCCAGCTGCGCGGGGTGAAGTTTCCGGCGGGTTCCAGGACGGTGAGGATGTCGCCCGCGGAGACGTTGTCGCACAACCAGTTCGAGCCGTAGCCGCCGGGCGTCCGCTTGACGGTGATGGTGGGCCGCTCGTCGCAGTGCGGGCTGGACGATAGCGAATAGCAGCGGGCCACGGAACCGGTCCGATCGCTGGGCACGCGCAGGGTCAGGTACTGCCCCGGCGAGTAGCCGAAGCGGCCGGTCAGATCGGTGGGGATATCGAAGATCAGCGAGACCGCGTCGGCGGTCTCGCTGACTACTTCGCGCACCTTGAGCTCATGGGCGCGAGCATTCACCGGGTGCCCCCTCCCCTGCCCATGACGAGCTCACCGAGGGACTGGATCCGCTCCATCGAAAGCGGTTGGGTGATCCGGCGATTCACGCCGGGCGCGATCCGCAGCATGAAGTAGCCGAGCCAGGCCTCCGCCCGAACCGGCACGACGGCCAGGTCGTAGCGGATGGAGCGAACCACCGCGCGCGCCACCAGATCCGGACTCAACGGCGAGAACGGCAGCCGCTCGGCCAGCTCCTGGAGCTGGGTGGTGATCTGCTGCCCGCGGGCGAGCAAGGCCGGATCGACGCCGACCGCGATGGCGTGCTGAGCGATATTGGTGTTGATCACGCCAGGGCAGATCGCGCTCACACCGACACCTTTGGGGGCCAGCTCCAGCCGCAGGCATTCGGTGAGCATCTTCACCCCCGCCTTGGACACCGAGTACGCCGACATGACCGGCGTCGGCGTGAATGCCGCCGCGGACGCGATGTTCACGATGTGCCCGCGCTTGCCCTCGTCGATCATGAGCCGCCCGAACGCCCGGCACCCGTACACGACGCCGAGCAGGTTCACGCCCAGCTGCCGCTCCCAGTCCTCGGGCTCGAGATCCAGAAACGCACCGCTGACCAGAATTCCGGCATTGTTGACCAGCACATCCGGCACCCCGTGATCGGCGTGCACGTCACGGGCGAATGCCGCCCAGGCATGCGGATCGGTGACGTCGAGCTGCATGGCGACCGCCTGTTGCCCCTTCGACTGGATGATGGCCACCGTGGACAGCGCCGCGTCCTTGTCGATATCGGAAACGATGACCTCAGAGCCCATGCGCGCGAACCGAAGTGCCGTCGCCCGCCCGATGCCGCTGCCCGCACCGGTGACCACGACCAGCCGCGGATCGATACCGTTGATTTTCACGAGGCCTCCTCGGAGAGCGCGACCGGCCGCGACGCCGTCGGAGCGCCGACGGTGTAGCGGTAGACGTCGAGATCGAAATGGCGGTTCTGCCAATACATCTCGCCGTGTGTGGACGGCCGGAACGGCGAATCGCCGTGATTGTCGATGTAATAGGTGTTGGAGCCCTCGCAGACCGGGGTGAACAGGAAGTTCTTCTCCTGCCGCCGCAGGCAGCGCCGGAAGTACTCGTCGTGCACCTCCTGCCGGATCTCGACCTCGGTGGTGCCGCGCGCCTTCGCTTCCGCGATGACCCGCGCCAGATGCGCCGAGGTGGCCTCGATCATCCAGATATAGGAGCCCAGCACGAACCCGTAGGGCCCGGTGATGGTGAAGGCATTGGGGAATCCGGGCACCGAAACGCCCTGGTAGGACTGGTAGCGCTGCTCGTCCCAGAACTTCTCGAGATCCTTGCCGCCGCGCCCGTACACCGGGAACGGCGGCACCGAGCCCTTGTCCCAGAGCTTGAATCCGGTCGCGCAGATGAGCACGTCGATCTCGTGTTCGGTTCCGTCCACGGTGACCACGCCGCGTTCGGTGATCCGCTCGATGGAGTCGGTGACCAGGCTGACGTCGGAGCGGTTGAACGTCTTCAGGTAATCGTTCGACATGGAAGGCCGCTTGCAGCCCAATCCATAACGGGGCGTGAGCTTTTCCCGCAGTTCAGGATCACTGACCTGCGAGCGCATCCACCGCCGGATCGGCACCTCGGCGAGCCGCCGCCCGGTGTCGGTGACCCACGTCGGCCCGACCACCATCCCGCTCATGGCGAGCTCGGTCCCGGCATTGCCGACCAGCCGCAGCACGGACCGAATCCGCTTGTTCCCCAGCACTTGCCGCCCGAGCCAGCCGACCTCGGCGTCGTTCTTGGGAAACACCCAGATCGGCGTCCGCTGGAACACCGTCAGATGCTCGGTCTCGTCCACAATGGCCGGAATCAGCTGCAGCGCGGTGGCTCCCGTCCCGATGACCGCCACCCTTTTACCGGCCAGCGATACATCGTGATCCCACAGCGCCGTATGCATCAGGGTCCCGCCGAAATCGTCGAGCCCCTCGATATCCGGCATCTTGGGCCGCTCCAGCCCGCCGACGGCCAGCACCACGTACCGCGCCGTGAGGCACTGCCCACCGTCGGTGGTCAAGCGCCACAGGCTGTTCCGATCGTCGAACTCGGCCGCCACGATGGTGGTGTTCAGCCGCAGCCGGTCTCGCAGCCCGTACTTGTCGACCATGCTCTCGGCATAGTCGCGCAGTTCGGTGCCGGGGGCGAAGACCCGCGACCAGTCGCCGCGCTGCTCATAGGAGAAGCTGTAGATGAACGACGGAATGTCCACCGCCACACCGGGATAGGTGTTGGCATGCCAGGTGCCACCCACCCGATCCCACTTGTCCACGATCACGAAGTCGTGAATGCCCTTGCGCTGCAGTGCGATACCGGTGCCGATTCCTCCGAACCCGGCCCCGACCACGATGACCTCGTGGTCGGGGCGGGCATCGGTGGGCACACCACTGCCACCATCTCTTCCCATTGCTGAAAGTCCTTCCGGCTCAGCCGATGCGATCCAGCAGTTCGCCGTCCGCCCCGAACAGCTCCCGCCGCCACTGCTCGAGCAGCGCGCTGGTGTCGATATCGTCGGGGTGGAAGCCGGGCCGCATGTACGGCCGCATCTCCTTGAGCAGCCCCTTCACGATCGGGCCGCGATACAGCCGGATCGACTGCCGCACCACCTTCAACGGCCGCCAGCTGCGCGGATCGCTCAGGATGGAGGCCAGCACGCCGAGCGAGACCACCGGAATGGTGAAGACGTACATCCCCGCCATCACGCCGATGCGCACCACCTCGGCCCCGCCCGCATTGCGGAAGACGTCGAAGGCCACGGACTTGTGCTCGAGTTCTTCGAAAGCGTGCCAGTTCAACAGGTTCCACACCTCGGCGTCACCCGGAATGTCCTGGATCTCCTCCGTACCCAGCACCCGCTTGGCGAGCGTGGCCGTGTAGTGCTCGGCCGCCGCGGTCACCGCCAGGTGCACCTGCCGCGGCACCGCGTTCTCGACCGCGATCACGCCCTTCTCCCGCAGCGCGCCCGGACCGAAGGTGAAGACGCGCACGATCGGGAAGCCGTTCTCGATGAGCTGCTCGTTCAGCCGCCGATGCTGCTGCCCGTGCACCGCCTCCTGGCCGATGAACCCGGCCACCCGCTTCTTGAGCACGGGATCGGTGATCTCCCCGGAGAATTTGCGCACCGAGCGAATGAAGGATTCCTCGCCCGGCGGGAAGGCCGCGGAGAGCACCGCGATCAGATGGGTGAGGGGGATATCGCCCTGCACGAAGTGGTGCGCCATCGGCTCGGGCTCGCCGAACCGGAATCGCATGCGCCGCACCTTCGGATAGGGCATGGGGGACTTGGTTTCCTGCCGACCGATCGCCATTGGTCGGTCCTTTCTAGCGATGGAATCGTGATTACTTCAAGTGGTCGACGAGCTGGCCGTCTTTCCCGAAAAGCTCCTGCTGCCAACGGGACAGCAGCGCCGAGGTGTCGATATCGTCGGGATGGAAGCCGGGGCGCAGATACTTGCCCAGCTCCGGCATGAGCCCGCGGAAAACCGGCCCGGTGAACAGCCGGTACGCCTCGCGCGCCACCCGCACCGGCTGGCGGCGTGCGTTCTCGTCCCGCCCGACGGCCAGCGCCAGGCTCAGATAGGTGAGCGGCAGGGTGAGCGAGTACATGGCGAGCATGACCCCGATGCGGGTGCGCTCGCTGCCGCCGACCGCGCGGAAGACGTCGAAGGCCACCGATTTGTGCTCGAGTTCTTCCAGCGCATGCCAATTCAGCAGATTCCACACCTCGGGATCGCCCGGAATGTTCTGGATCTCGTCGCTGGACAGCACCCGCTGCGCCAGCACCGCGGTGTAGTGCTCGGCCGCCGCTGTCATGGCCAGATGCACCTCGGGTGAGAGCCGCTGTTCGAGCCACAGCGCCCGCTCCTTGGCCTTCTCCGAGTCCAGCCATTGAATGGGATAGCCGAGTTCCACCAGCTTTTCATTGAGTCTGCGGTGCTCGTGGCCGTGCATGGCCTCCTGCCCGACGAAGCCGGTCACCCGCTTCTTGAGCACCGGATCGGTGACCCGGTCGGCCACGCGCCGGACCGAGCGGATGAAGGATTCCTCGCCGGCCGGGAAGCCGCCGGACATGCCGGCCACGAAATGGCCGTAGACCATGTCGTTTTCGACGAAGTACTTGTCGTTCGAAGGGCGCTGATCGAATCGGAACTTGATGCGGCGGGCCTTGGGATAGGCCTGCGCCGGAAGGGTATTCGCCATCTGGACCATCCTTGGTGCAACACAAAGTACCTAGTACTACGTGTTCGATGTGATGCCCAGTGTAGGATTGTCCCAGACACCACACAAGGGGGTGCGCCCTAACGAATCGAATTACAATCTGCCCCATGGCCTCCCACCCGAATCGCGACCGCCCGGGCGAGCGGAAGGGTGATGCCCGCTACGACCGCTGGCATACGCACCGCACCTCGGTGCGGGCCGAGCTCATCGAGGCCACCATTCGCGCCATCGACGCCCACGGGCCCGATCTGTCCATCGACGATGTGGTGAAAACCGCTGGTATACCGCGCCCCAAGCTGTATCGCTTCTTCGGCGACAAGGTGGAACTGCTGGCCGCGGTGAGCGGGCGCGTGCAGGAGCTCATCGTCGAACGCGTGACCCCGCACCTGGACCCCACCGGACCGGTGCGCGACGGCATCCGCACCGCCCTGTCGGCCTATATCGATCTGGTGGCCGAGCGCCCCAACCTGTTTCGCTTCATCGTCAGCTCACATGTGGTCGCGGCCTTCGGTGCGGCCCGCCTGATCGACGATGGCCGTCCACTGTCCGATACAGTCGCCGACTTCTTCTCCGGGGTGCTGCGCCTGCGCGGCGCGAACGGCGACCACACCCAGTTCGCGGTCGACGCCATGCTCGGCGCGATCGGGCTGGGCGTGCTGCGCTGGCTCAACGAACCGGTCATCACCGCCAAGGAACTCACCGAGGAGCTGACCGCCTTCGCCTGGGGCGCGCTCTCCGCGACCGCCGAATCCCGCGGCCTCACCCTCGATCCCGCGGCGCCCCTGATGCCCGTCCACGAACTCAGCGAATGAACCGCTCCACCATCCGCCGCTCACTCGCGGCATCGCCCAGCGGCCAGGTCAGCAGCGACAACACCATGCGCACGATCCATTGCGCCGCTTCGTCATCCGGCGCGATCCCGGTGATCAGCGTCGCGATCCGCCCCAGCTCCGGCGAACTCGCGAACGCCACATCGCTCCCGCCCGCCCGCGTCCCCGCGAACCCCTTGGCC
>NZ_BAAFGR010000041.1:0-51424 GCF_041154655.1 Nocardia sp. JMUB6875 | reverse complement strand
ACCCCGACGGCCCCGGCCCCCAAGTGCGCGACCACACCCAACTGACCCAGCTCATCGCCCTGGGCCGAGCCTGCGCCATCATGCCCGAATCCCTCCAGGCCCACCTACGTGACGACCACGCCATCATCCCGGTCCCGGACGCTCCCCCCGTAACCACCGTCATAGCCTGGCCACCCCACAGCACCTCCAAACCCGTTGCCGCCCTGACCCGCACGGCAACCCGCCTCTAACCGCCGGCGAACCAAGGTCCTGTGCGTGAACGAGGGCTAGCGGACGCCGTCGGCCCAGTTGTCGCCGTGTTCGTGGCGGAGGTGTTCGGCGAGGATGGCGGCTTGGGAGCGGCGGGCGAGGCCCAGTTTGGACAGGAGGGCCGAGACGTAGTTGCGGACTGTCTTTTCCGACAGGTAGATCTTGCCCGCGATCTCCTTGTTGGAGAGGCCCTGGCCGATGTGGGTGAGGATCTGCTTTTCGCGTTCGGTGAGGTCGACATCGGCCAGCGGGTTCGCGGGGGCGCGCTGTTGGAGGCGTTCGGTGACCTCGGCGGCGGTGCTGGGGTCGATCAGGGATTCGCCGGCGGCTACCCGGCGGATGGCGTTGATGAGTTGAGGGCCCCGGAGTTGTTTGAGGACATAGCCTTTGGCACCGGCGAGGACGGCGCCCAGGAGGGCCTCGTCGTCGGAGAAGGACGTCAGCATGAGGACGTTGAGGTCGGGCATCTCGGACATGAGGTCGCGGCAGACGGTGACGCCGTCGCCGTCTTCGAGGCGGACGTCGAGGACGGCCACGTCGGGGCGGACGGCGGGGACGCGGCGCAGGGCTTCGGCGGCGGAGCCGGCCTCACCGGCGACCTCGATGTCGCCCTCGGCTTCCAGCAGGTCCTGCAGGCCGCGGCGCACGATCTCGTGGTCGTCCAGGAGGAAGACTCGGATCTTCTGGTCTGAGTTGTCCACGGTGATCATCCTCGCAGGTGGTCGGTTCGGATCCGGGTAACAGGGCGCGGGTGGCGGTCCGAAACCTCCGCCACCCGCCGCGTTCATTCCCCTGTTCCTTGTCCCCGACAAGGTCTTTTAGTAGGCGGTCAGGCCCGCGTCTCGGAACACGTTGCGCGCCTCTTCGACCTGCTCGGCGGTCGGTGTCGGGGTGTCGGCGAGCACGAAGCGACGGTTGAGGGCCTCCCACTTGGACTGGCCCAGCGTGTGGAACGGAAGCACATCCACCCGCTCGATATTGCCCAGGCCGCCGGCGAATCCGGCCACCGCGCCGATCTCCTCGATCGGGTCGGTGATGCCGGGGACCAGCACGTAGCGCAGCCACACCCGCTTGCCGCGCTTGGCGAGCCGCTGCGCGAAGTCGAGGGTCGGCTGCAGCTCGCGGGCGGTCAGGCGGCGGTAGGTCTCGGGCTGTCCGGCCTTGATGTCCAGCAGCACCAGGTCCGTGGCTGCCAAGAGCTCATCGGAGGCCAGGCGCCCCAGGTATCCGGACGTATCGAGGGCGGTGGACAGACCGAGACCTTGGAACCCCTGCAGCAGAGAGGTCGCGAACTGCGGTTGCTGCAACGGTTCCCCGCCGCTGATGGTTGCGCCGCCGCCGGAAGCCTTGATGAACGGCACGTATTTGGCCGCCTCCATGAGCACATCGTCGACACTCATGATGGTTCCGTTGCTGCGCAACCACGTATCGGGGTTCTGGCAGTAGTGGCAGCGGAGGGGGCAGCCGCTGAGGAAGGTGACGAACCGGGTGCCCGGCCCGTCCACTCCGGTGGAGATGTCCCACGAGTGGACGGATCCGGTGGCGGGTGCGCCGACACCGATATTCGGCTGGGGCAGAAGCGCTGTAGACATTTCCTTCAACCTTTCTCGGTGTCGGCGATACCGGTCAGAGGCTCGCGTGGAAGGTGCGGTTGATGACGTCGAGCTGCTGCTCACGGGTCAGGCGAACGAAGTTCACCGCGTAACCCGAGACGCGAATCGTCAACTGCGGGTAGTTCTCCGGGTGCTCCATGGCGTCGAGCAGAGTGTCCTGGTTGAGGACGTTGACGTTCATGTGGAACCCGTTGGTGGCGATGTAGCCGTCCAGCACGCCCACCAGGTTGGTGATGCGCTCGTCGGCGCTGCGGCCCAGACCCTGCGGCGTCACCGTGGTGGTGAGCGAAATGCCGTCCGTCGCATGCTCGTAGGGCAGCTTGGCGACCGACATGGCCGAGGCCACGATGCCGTGGGTGTCGCGGCCGTTCATCGGGTTGGCGCCCGGCGAGAACGGTTCGCCGTCGCGACGGCCGTCGGGGGTGTTGCCGGTCTTCTTGCCGTACACCACATTCGAGGTGATGGTCAGCACCGACTGGGTGTGCTCGGCATTGCGGTAGGTCGGGTACATGCGGACCTTCTGCATGAACCGCTCCACCAGCTCGGCGGCAATCGAGTCGACGCGGTCGTCATTGTTGCCGTACTTGGGGAAGTCGCCCTCGATCTTGAAGTCGATGGCCAGGCCGGTCTCGTCGCGCACCGGGGACACCTTGGCGTACTTGATGGCCGACAGCGAGTCGGCGGCCACGGCCAGACCGGCGATACCGCAGGCCATGGTGCGGCGAACGTCCAGGTCGTGCAACGCCATCTCGATGCGCTCGTAGGCGTACTTGTCGTGCATGTAGTGAATCACGTTGAGCGCGTGCACATACGTCTTGGCCAGCCAGTCCATCAGCTTGTCCATGGCGGCGTCGACCTCGGCGTAGTCGAGCACCTCGGCGGTGATGGGCTCGAAGCCCTTCGCGACGACCTTGCCCTTCTTCTCGTCGCGGCCGCCGTTGATGGCGTACAGCAGCGTCTTGGCGAGATTGACTCGCGCGCCGAAGAACTGCATCTGCTTGCCGACCTCCATGGCCGAGACACAGCAGGCGATGGCGGTGTCGTCGCCGAAGCGCGGCCGCATCAGCTCATCCGACTCGTACTGGATGGAGCTGGTGTCGATCGACACCTTGGCGCAGAAGCGCTTGAAGCCCTCGGGCAGCGCGGGCGACCAGAACACGGTCAGGTTCGGCTCGGGGGCCGGGCCCAGGTTGTAGAGGGTCTGCAGGTAGCGGAAGCTGGTGCGGGTCACCAGCGGACGGCCGTCGGAGCCGATGCCGCCGATGGACTCGGTCACCCAGGTCGGGTCGCCGGAGAACAGCTCGTCGTACTCGGGGGTGCGCAGGAAGCGCACGATGCGCAGCTTGATGACGAAGTCGTCGACCAGTTCCTGGGCGCGCTCCTCGGTGATCAGGCCCTCGGCCAGGTCACGCTCGAGGTAGATGTCCACGAAGTTGGCGGTCCGGCCCAGCGACATGGCCGCGCCGTTCTGCTCCTTCACCGCGGCCAGGTAGGCGAAGTACAGCCACTGGATGGCCTCCTGTGCATTGGATGCGGGCTTGGAGATGTCGTAGCCGTAAGAGGCGGCCATCTCCTTGAGCTCGTTCAGCGCGCGGATCTGCTCGCTGACTTCCTCACGGCGACGGATGGTTTCGTCATCGGCCCACAGATCCTCGAGCGCGAGGTGATCGGCCTTCTTGCCCTCGATGAGCTTGTCCACGCCGTAGAGCGCGACACGGCGGTAGTCGCCGATGATGCGGCCGCGGCCGTAGGCATCCGGCAGGCCGGTCACGATGCCGGCGCTGCGGGCGGCGCGAATGTCGGCGGTGTAGGCGTCGAAAACGCCGTCATTGTGGGTCTTGCGGTACTTGGTGAAGATCTCGGCGACCTTCGGATCCTCCTCCACGCCGTACGCGGCGAGGCTGGACTGCACCATGCGGTAGCCGCCGTAGGGCATGATGGCCCGCTTCAGCGGGGCATCGGTCTGCAGGCCGACGATGAGCTCGGAATCCTGATCGATGTAGCCCGGCTTGTGGGCGGTGATGGTGGAGGGGGTGTGCTGGTCCACGTCGTAGATGCCGCGCTCGCGCTCGGCCGGGAACATGGCGCTCAGCTTGTCCCAGATGCCCAGGGTGCGGGTGGTGGGGCCGGCCAGGAAGCTGCCGTCGCCCTCGTAGGGCGTGTAGTTCTGCTGAATGAAATCGCGCACGTTGATGGCGTCCCGCCACAGGCCGCCTTTGAATCCGGTCCAGGCTTCGGTGCGCGGTTCGGTTCCGATCATCGTCATTTTGTGACTCCTAAATCAGCCGAAAGGTCTGAAATCAGACTGCTCTGTCGCGACACCCCACCCCAGAGACAAATGTCCTCAGGTTGCCGCTCGGTAGCCTGTGGTTCATGTCCGAGGAGTCGTGGGGTGGCGTACCGGATGAGCTACGCGCGCTGACCGCCCCGGAGGAGCGGCTGCACGACCTGGTCGAGGCCGTGTACGCGGTGGTCTCCGACCTGGACGTGGATCTGGTGCTGCGGCAGCTGGTGACCGCGGCCTGCCGGCTGGTCGACGCCGAATACGGTGCGCTCGGATTGCTGGAACCCGGTGACGACGGCAGCGGGGAACGGCGGCTCGCGCAATTCGTGCCGGTCGGCATGGACGAGGAGACGATCCGCAGGATCGGGAACTGGCCGTGCGGGCGGGGCGTGCTCGGCGTGGTGCTCTCCGGCGAGGACCCGGTGCGGCTGGACGATCTCATGACCCATCCCGCCTTCCAGGGCTGGCCCGCCGGGCATCCGCTGATGCACAGCTTCCTCGGCGTGCCGGTGCGCTATCGCGGGCGGCTGCTGGGTGATCTCTATCTCGCCAACAAGCGCTCGGGCAGCTTCACCGACGAGGACGAGCGGATCATCGAGGCGCTCGCGGTCATCGCCGCGACGAAGATCACCAATGTCCGGATGTACGAGCAGGTCCAGCGCGACACCGTGCGGCGTCAGCAGGACTCCGCCAAGATCGCCGTGATGGAGGACCGCGACCGCATCGCCCGCGACCTCCACGATTCGGTCATCCAGCGCATCTACGCCTCCGGGCTGGCGTTGCAGGGCGCGCTGCGCATGCAGCCCGCACCGGATATCGCCGACCGCCTCGAACGCGTGGTCGCCGATCTCGACGACACCATTCAGGACATTCGCGGCACCATCTTCTCGCTGCAATCCGCGACCGGCGGACAGGGCGGATTGCGCAGCGAGATCAGCGATCTGGTCACCACCGCCGCCCGCCACCTGGGCTTCACCCCGAACCTGCGGCAGAACGGGCCCATCGACACCCTGGTCCCGCCCGACACCGCCCGCCAGGCCATCGCGGTGCTGCGGGAATCGCTGTCCAACACCGTCCGCCACGCCGACGCCACCCGCATCGACGTGGCGGTGACCGCCGCCCGCGGTGAACTCCGGATCTCGGTGGCGGACAACGGCATCGGCGTCGGCGACGCACCCCGGCGCGGCGGCCTGCGCAATATCGCCGAACGCGCCACCGAACTCGACGGCGTGGTGGAGATCGGGCTGGGCCTGGACGGCCGCGGCACCACGGTCGTCTGGCGCGTGCCGATCTCGGAGGCGTGAGCGCGGTTCGGCAGACTGCATGCCATGAGCCTCAGATTCAGCGCCGGAGTCCTGCTGTTCCGCCGCACCAATGGCCTCGAGGTGCTGCTCGGGCACATGGGCGGCCCGCTGTGGGCGAAGAAGGACGCCTCGGCGTGGTCGATCCCCAAGGGTGAATACGAGCCCACCGAGGAACATCCGGAGGTCGCCGCCCGCCGCGAATTCACCGAGGAGCTCGGCCTTCCCGTCCCCGACGGCGACTGGATTCCCCTGGGCGAGGTCCAATACGGCAGCGGCAGCAGCAAGAAGCAGGTCACCGTCTGGGCGGTCGAAGGCGACCTGGACCCGACCCAGATCGTGCCCGGCACCTTCGAAATGGAATGGCCCCCGCGCTCCGGCCGCATGGCCGAGTTCCCCGAAATCGACCGTGCCGCCTGGTTCGACCTGGACACCGCCGAGGAGAAGCTCGGAAAAGGCCAGCGCCCCTACCTCTCCCGCCTCCGCGACCACCTAGCCGCGCCCTCCAGCACCACTCCCGCCGACTAAGTCAGCAGCCCCAGTCGACATATCCGCTGAGTGGCACACCAGCGCGGTGGATTCGGACAAATCCCCTCACTGGTGTGCCACTCGGTGAAGCGGCGGGTGGCGGCAGAGCGGCCGCGCCCCTTCGCACCTACAGCCGCGGGTCGACGGGCTCCGTCTCCAGGGCGAGGACCGCGAAGACGGCTTCGTGGACGCGCCACAAGGGTTCGCGGGCCACGAAGCGGTCCAGGGCTTCCAGGCCCAGGGCGTATTCGCGGAGCGCCATGGAGCGCTTGCCGCCCAGGCCTCGGGAGCGGAGGCGGTCGAGCTGGTCGGGGCGGAGGTATTCCGGGCCGTAGATGATCCGGAGGTATTCCGGGCCACGGCATTTCACGCCCGGCTGGACCGGGCGGCCGCTGCGGTTGGTGCCGGGGACCAGGGAGCCCAGGGGCTTGACCACCATGCCCTCGCCGCCGGCTGCGGTGAGGGACGTCCACCAGGCGGTGGCATCGGCCTCGGCCTCGGGGGAGGCGAGGTCGACTACGCGGCGACCCGTCGCGGTGAAGAACTCCGGGTCGGCGGCGACCAGGCGGTCGAGGCGTTCCAGGTGCCAGTTGTGGTCGCGGACGGCGTAATTCGCGCCGGACGCGGCCAGCAGCTGGAAGGGGGCCAGGCGGACGCCCTCCAGTCCTTCGGTGGGCCAGCAGTAGCGGCCGTAGGCCGTGGTGAAGGCCTCGGCGTCGGCTCGGCGCGCGGTGGTGCGCGCGGCGAGATCGGCTACGTCCAAACCCCGTTCGGCCGCGGCCGCCAGCACGTCGGAGGCCTCGGCAAGCGACGCTCGCGCCGCCGCGCCGACCGCCGCGTACTGGTGACGCAGCAGCCCGAGCGCCTTGGCCGACCACGGCAGCAGCTCGGTGTCGAGCAGCAGCCAGTCGGTGCCCAATTCCTCGAACAGCCCGGCGGTTTCGGCCGCCGCCCGCACCCGGGACAGCAGTGTCTCGGTGGCGGCCGGGTCGTCGAAGAAGGGACGGCCGGTGCGGGTGTACACCGCGCCGGTCGAACCGTCCTCGACGCCGAACCGGTCCCGCGCCGCCTGCGCCGACCGCGAAACCACCACCACCGCACGCGAACCCATGTGCTTCTCCTCGCACACCACGGTCTCCACGCCCTCGGAGCGGTAGTACTCGAAGGCCTGGGCCGGATGCTCGAGGTAGCCGTCCAGGGTGGAGGTGGCGCACGGCGACATGGTCGGCGGCAGGTACACCAGCCAGCGCGGGTCCACGGCGAAGCGGCTCATCACCTCGAGCGCGGCGCTCGCGGCGTCCTCCCGCACGCTGACCCGGCCCAGGTGGCGGGTCTCCACCACGCGGCGGCCCAGCACGTCGTCCAGGTCGAGCACGCCCGGATCCCGCTGCACCACCGCCTCGCCGGTGGCGAAGACCCCGGCCTGCAGCGGGCGCACCGGCTCGAACCAGACCTGTTTGGCCGCAACCGAAACCGGCTCTCGTTCCGGATAGCGCAGGGCGGTCAGGCGGCCGCCGAACACCACGCCGGTGTCCAGGCACAGCGTGTTGTTGACCCACACCAGTTCGGTCATCGGGGTGTGCCCGTACAGCACCAGCGCCTTGCCGCGGTAGTCGTTGGCCCACGGGTAGCGCACCGGCAGCCCGTATTCGTCGGTCTCGCCGGTGGATTCGCCGTACATGGCGAATTCGCGCACCCGGCCCGAGGTGCGGCCCTGGTATTCCTCCTTCAGCCCCGCGTGCGCGACCACCAGCTTGCCGCCGTCGAGCACATAGTGGCTGACCAGTCCGCGCATGAATTCGTGTGCGGCCTTGCGGAATTCGGCGTCCTCGGCCTCGAACTGGGCCAGCGATTCGGCCAGCCCGTGCGCCACCGTGACCCGGCGGCCGTCGAGCGCGCGGACCAGCTTGAACTCGTGGTTTCCGGTGACGCACAGGGCGTTTCCGGAACCCACCATGCCCATGACCAGCCGCACCACACCCGGGGTGTCGGGCCCGCGGTCGACCAGGTCGCCGACGAACACGGCCGTGCGCCCCTCCGGATGCCGCGCGTCCACCGCACGACCGGCCTCGTCGCGGGCGATGACATAGCCGAGCTCACCGAGCAGCGTCTCGAGCTCGCTACGGCAGCCGTGCACGTCGCCGATCACGTCGAACGGTCCGGTGAGATCGCTCTTGTCGTTCCACAGCCGCTCGTCGCGGATCGTGGCTGCGTCGATCTCCTCGATGCCGCGCAGCACGTGCACCTTGCGGAAACCCTCGCGCTCCAGGAACTTCAGCGAGCGCCGCAGATCACGCTGGTGCCGGTTGACCACGTGCGGGCCCAGATCCGCGCGATCCACGCGCAGCGCGTTGCGCCGCACGCACTCGGCCTCGGGGACATCGAGCACGATCGCCACCGGCAGCACATCGTGGGCGCGCGCCAGCTCGACCAGCGCCTGCCGCGCCTTCGGCTGCACATTGGTGGCGTCGATGACGGTGCGCAGCCCGCGCCGCAGGCGCACGCCCGCCACGTGGTGCAGCAGCTCGAACGCCTCGTTCGTGACCGACTGGTCGGACTCGTCATCGCTGACCAGCCCGCGATAGGCATCCGAGGACAGCACCGCCGTCGACCGGAAGTGCTTGTGCGCGAACGTGGACTTGCCGGACCCGCTGCTGCCGATCAAGACGACCAGCGACAGCACCGGAACGGACAGCTCGGCCATTACGCGGCTCCTTTCTCGTCGCTGTCGTCGCTCTTGCCCTGTTTCGTGAACACAGCCATCTGTGTCGACGCCCCCACTTCCGCATCCTCGGGCCCGATCGGCGCGAATCGCACGGCGTACCCGTACGTTTCCCCGACCCGTTGTGCCCAGTCCGCGAATTCTGCCCGGCTCCATTCGAATCGGTGATCCGAATGCCGGAAAGCACCCGCCGCGAGCCCGTCGTAGCGCACGTTGAACTCGCTGTTGGGCGTGGTCACCACGACCGCGCCCGGCGCCGCCGCCCCGAACACCGACTGCTCCAAGGCCTTCAGGCGCGGTGCGTCCACATGCTCGATGACCTCCATGAGCACCGCCGCGTCGTAGCCGGTCAGCGAGGCGTCGGTATACGTGAGCGCACCCTGCCGCGCAGTCACCCGCTTCGACTGCCATTCCGGCAACCGCCGCATCCGCCGCGCCGCGATCTTCAACTCCCGCATGGACACATCGATCCCCACGATCTCGGTGAACGCCCGATCCGCCACCAGCTCCCGCAGCAGCGACCCCTGCCCGCAACCCAGATCGAGCACCCGGCTCGCCCCGACCTCGAGCAGCGCCCGGTGCACGGCGGCACGCCGCAGCACCGCCAGCGACGGTCCACGCTCGTCCTCGGTCTCGGACCCCTCGGCGGCCGCACCCGCCGTGGAATCACCCTCGGCCACCGTGTCTTCGGTGATCTCCTCGATCGCGTCGAGTTCCTCCGGCTCGGCATCGTCCAGTTCGGCCAGACGGGCCAGTGCCGTCCGGACGAGCGTGTATCGGCGCGTCAGGTAGCGCCGGGTGATCCATTCCCGTTCCGGGTGGTCGACCAGCCAGCCCTCGCCGAAGCGCAGCAGCTTGTCGATCTCGCCGCTGTCGAGCCAGTAGTGCTTGCTGCCGTCGAGGACGGGCAGCAGCACGTACAGGTGGGACAGCGCGTCGGAAAGCCGCATGGTGCCGGTGAGTTCGAGGCGCAGGTAATGCGAATCGCCCCAATCCGGGAACGCGGGATCCAGCGGCAGGGGAGTGGCCACGACCGTCCAGCCCAGCGGCGCGAACACCCGCTCGGCGTACTCCGCCCCGCCCTTGCACGGCACGGCCGGAAGTTCGATGCGCAACGGCAGCGCGGTCTCGGCCAGCTCCGGGCGCTGCTTGCACCGCCCGTGCAGCGCGGTCCCGAACACCGTCGAGATGGCGACGGACAGCAGCGACGACGCGGCGTAGGGCCGGTCGTTCACGTACTGGCCGAGGCTGAAGTCGGGCGTCCCCTTGGGCTTCCCGCGCACCAGCCGCACGGGATCGATCTCCAGCAGGAGCGCGGCCGTGCAGCGCTCCTCGCCCGCCTCGGGGTAGAAGACGTGCGCCTCGCCGTAGGACTGCTCGAAGGTCTGTATGCGCGACGGATTCTTGTGCAGCAGATAGCCGAGATCGCTGGCCGTCCATGCGGCACCGTCCGGTCGCGTACAAGAGATCGTCAACAGCATCCTGAGATGCTCCCGTAGGTGTTGGGCGGCCGCAAATACATTTCCGTCTCGAGCTGCGCCGATTCCCGGCCCGCTCGCCGCGGACTCCACCTCGATTGTTACGGACCGGTCGCGATCTCTTCGTAAACTCTTCCCGCACAGCACGATTGCGATCACACTCGAAAGGTGCGTCCGGGGGAGGATCTCGGCGGTTTCGGCGCGGTGCGGCGCGAAACCTCGGTCGGCTCACGGTAATTGGGTGATCAGGCTCCGGACCCGAGCGTTACGGGGGTGCGGGATGCGTCGATTCGATCCGGCAAGGTCACACGGTTCCGGTATCCGGCGGGGTTACGCCGAATGGCTGCCGGTCTTCTCGATCGCGGTGCTGGTGACCGCGTGCACGATCGCGGGTGCGCCGCGGCCGGTGACGGCGGCCGTGGGCAGGGTCGATCTCGGGGGCTACAGCGGGCGACCCCTGGCCGCGCCGCGCGATGCCGGGGAAACCTATGGCGGCCTGATGGAATCGGTGCGGATGGCCGACGCCGTCGTATCGCCGCGCTCGTTCGATCCGGCGCTGTCGCAGATTTCCGCGATCCCGGTGCCCACCCCGCTGGATGCCGTCGGCATCCTCGCCGACGCCACCCGCGAGACCCTCGCCGACCACGGGATGCTGGCCGGATTCAGCATCGGCGGCACCGACGATCCGAGCGGCGTACCGCGGATCGGGGTGTCGCGTTCGGTGCGGCTCACGGTCCTGCGCATGCGCGACAATATGACGGCCATCGACGCGGCCCGCCAGATCGACGCCCGCGACTTCGCCGTCAATCGCGACAACGTCCCCGTCCCCTTCGTCGATTACTTTGCGACCCACGGTCATTGGCGCACCTACGAGCCGACGCTCGCCGCCACCCTCGCCCACGGCCCGTTCGTGGTGACCGTCTACGTCACCAACCCGACCACCGATCGCGCCGCCCTGCAGTCCCTGGCCGAAACCGCCTTCGACGCGGAACTGCCGGTCCTGGACGCCTTCACGCCCACCCCGGCCGAGCAGCTGGCGACGCTGCCGCTCGACCCGGAGGGCATGCTCGGCCGCCTGCTGCCAGCGACACCCGGCCAATGGCCCTACCCCGAACTGTTCGAGGACGAGCAGGGCGTCATCGCCGGCTGGCGTGGACACCGGCGCGCTACCGGCATCGCGTACGGCCCCCTCGTCGCCGACATCTGGCTCAACCGCCCCGGCGACACCGTGCGAATCCCGGTCCAGGCCATGGCCGTAGCGGACAACGCCCGGCTGCTCCGCTTCCCCGACGCCGTCGCCGCCCGCCACGCCCTGCTCCGCCTGTCCGCGCCGACGGGGAACCAGAAGGTCGCCACCGCCCCGGGCCGCATTCCCGACGCCGCCTGCCTGCGCGACCCCGATGCGCAAACGCCCGACCAGCAATTCACCTGCCTCGTCCTGGAAGGCCGCTACCTGGCGCTGGTTTCCGGCGCGACCGAGGAATCGGTGCACCGGATGGCGGTCGCGCAGTACGCGATGCTCACCGATTCGGCCGGGCACTGAGGATCTCCCGATCGTGTAGGTTCGGCGCGGCGTCGCAAAACTCTGCGGCAATCCGGATCGGACAGGAGCGGGAATGCGCTTGGTGGGCAAGGTCGGTGCGATCGGTGCGGTCGCGGCCGCCGCGGTGCTGATGGCGGGTTGCTCGAGCAGCGGCGACGACAAGGCGGCGGCGACCTCGACGACCACCGCCGCGGCCGCCACCACCGCCGCGAGCAAGGGGCGCGAGTGCACCGCCGACGACATCAAGGTCGACGGCGGCTTCGGCCAGACCCCCAAGATCACCATTCCCGACGACTGCGATCCGCCCAAGCAGCTGATCGTCAAGGACCTGGTCGCCGGCAGCGGGCCGGGCGCGCAGGCCGGGCAGCAGCTGACCATGAACTACAGCCTGGTCACCTGGTCGAACAAGAAGGTGCTCGACAGCTCCTTCACCCGCGGCCAGACCTTCCCGCTGAATCTGGGCGCGGGCGAGGTCATCAAGGGCTGGGATCAGGGCCTGGTCGGCGTCCAGCAGGGCGCCCGCCGCCTGCTGATCATCCCGCCGGACCTGGGCTACGGCGCGGGCGGCCGCGGCATGAAGCCGTACGAGACGCTCGTCTTCGTCACCGACGCCGTCAAGGTCGGTAACTAGAAGCTCAGCCCTCCCACCAGCGCGACCGGTCGGCCGACCGGCCGTCGGCAGGTCCTGCCCGTGACCGGTTACACGGCCCGTGGGGCCGTCAACTAACCTGGTCGGGATGCGTTCGGGGGGAACCTAGACGTCAACCATGAACTACGAACAAGGAGCATGTCCGTGAAGAGCACCGTCGAGCAGCTGAGCCCGACTCGGGTCCGCATCAATGTCGAGGTGCCCTTCGAGGAGCTCAAGCCGGACTTCGACCGCGCGTACAAGGCGCTGGCGCAGCAGATCCGGATCCCCGGCTTCCGCCCGGGCAAGGCCCCGGCCAAGCTTCTCGAGGCCCGTGTCGGCCGTGGCGCGGTGCTGGAGCAGGTCGTCAACGACGTGCTGCCCAAGCGCTACAGCGAGGCCGTGATCGAGACCCAGGCCAAGGTCATCGGCCAGCCGGAGATCGAGATCACCAAGATCGAGGACGGCGAGGAGCTGGCCTTCACCGCCGAGGTCGACGTCCGCCCGGAGGTCACCCTGCCCGACTTCTCGACCATCAAGGTCGAGGTCGACCCGATCGAGATCACCGATGCCGACATCGACGAGCAGCTGCAGTCGCTGCGTGCCCGCTTCGGCACCCTGACCGCGGTCGAGCGCGCCATCGAGAACGGCGACTTCGTCTCCATCGACCTGTCCGCCACCGTCGACGGCGAGGCCGTCGAGGAGGCCTCCACCACCGGCCTGTCCCACGAGGTCGGCTCCGGCCAGCTCATCGAGGGCCTGGACGAGGCCCTGGTCGGCCTGAAGCAGGGCGAGTCCAAGGACTTCACCTCCAAGCTGGTCGCCGGCGAGCACGCGGGCAAGGAAGCCGTCATCACCGTGACCGTGCAGTCGGTCAAGGAGCGCGAGCTGCCCGAGGCCGATGACGAGTTCGCCCAGCTGGCAAGCGAATTCGACACCATCGACGAGCTGAAGGAAGACCTCAAGACCCGCGTCGAGCGCGTCAAGAAGGTCACCCAGGCCGGCGAGATCCGCGACAAGGTGCTCGAGGCCCTGCTCGAGACCGTCGAGATCCCGCTGCCCGAGGGCGTCGTCAAGGCCGAGGTCGACGCCGTCGAGCACGACGCCGTCCACGGCTTCGACCACGACGAGGCCAAGCTGGCCGAGGCCCTCGAGGCCCAGGGCTCCTCGCTGGACGAGTTCAAGAAGGACACCAAGGAAGCCGCCGAGAAGTCGGTCAAGACCCAGCTGCTGCTCGACGCCGTCGCCGAGCAGGAGAACACCCAGGTCGGCCAGGACGAGCTGTACGAGCGGATCATCTTCCAGGCCCAGCGCTACGGCATGAGCCCGGATCAGTTCATCCAGCAGATCCAGCAGGCCGGCCAGCTGGGCGCGGTCTTCGCCGACGTCCGCCGCGGCAAGGCGCTGGCCGGTGTCGTGGTCGCGGCCACCGTCACCGACACCGCCGGCAACACCGTGGACACCGCCGAGATGTTCGGCAACCCGGCCGAAGAGGCCGAAGAGGTCTCCGCCGAAGAGCTCGCGACCGTGGCCGATGCCACCGAAGCGGCCGAGGGTGACGCCAAGTAAGAGCAATGACCGCAGCGCGGTATAAGTTTGCGCTGTGAGCGAAGCAGGGCGGTACCGGGAGTTCGGTGCCGCCCTGCTTCGTTAGGGTTTGTGTCAGCGAATCAGTAGGGGCTTGTTTACGAGCCGTTGAGAGAGGGCAGGTATCCGTGACAATTCATCAGGCAGGGGTGCGCATGACATCCGCGACTGCTGGTCTGAACCTCAGTGATTCGGTGTACGAGCGCCTGCTGCGCGAGCGCATCATCTTCCTGGGCACTCAGGTCGACGACGACATCGCCAACAAGCTGTGCGCGCAGATCATCCTGCTCTCGGCCGAGGATCCGACCAAGGACATCCACCTCTACATCAACTCCCCGGGTGGTTCGGTGACCGCCGGTATGGCGATCTACGACACCATGGAATTCGCCCAGTGCGATATCGCCACCTACGGCATGGGCCTGGCCGCCTCGATGGGCCAGTTCCTGCTGGCCGCCGGCACCAAGGGCAAGCGTTTCGCCCTGCCGCACGCGCGGATCATGATGCACCAGCCGTCGGCGGGCATCGGTGGTTCGGCCGCGGACATCGCCATTCAGGCCGAGCAGTTCGCGTACACCAAGCGTGAGATGAACGAGCTGCAGTCGCAGTTCACCGGCAAGTCCGTCGAGCAGGTGACCGCCGACGCCGACCGCGACCGCTGGTTCACCGCGCAGGAAGCCCTCGAGTACGGCTTCATCGATCACGTGATCACGCACGCGAGCCAGGCGAACGGCAGCAACTAGTTCCGCAGCCTCACCCACCCAGACTTTGGAGACGTCTATGTCCAACATGATCGACCCCCGGGCCGCGGGCATCACCTTCAGCGCCGCCGGTTCCTCGCTCAACCAGATGCAGATGCCGCAGGGCCGCTACATCCTGCCGTCCTTCGTCGAGCACTCGAGCTTCGGTGTCAAGGAGTCGAACCCTTACAACAAGCTCTTCGAGGAGCGCATCATCTTCCTCGGCGCGCAGGTGGACGACACCTCCGCGAACGACATCATGGCGCAGCTGCTGGTGCTGGAGTCCCTTGATCCGGACCGCGACATCACCATGTACATCAACTCGCCCGGTGGCTCGTTCACCGCGCTGATGGCCATCTACGACACCATGCAGTACGTGCGCGCCGATGTCGCCACCGTCTGCCTGGGCCAGGCCGCCTCGGCCGCGGCCGTGCTGCTCGCCGCCGGCGCCCCCGGCAAGCGCGCCGCGCTGCCCAACGCCCGCATCCTGATCCACCAGCCCTCCACCTCGGGCGGCATCCAGGGCCAGGTCTCCGACCTGGAGATCCAGGCCGCCGAGATCGAGCGCATGCGCCGCCTCATGGAGACCACGCTGGCCCGCCACACCGGCAAGGACGCGGACGTCATCCGCAAGGACACCGACCGCGACAAGATCCTGACCGCCGAAGAGGCCAAGGATTACGGCATCGTCGACACGGTGTTCGAGTACCGCAAGCTCAGCGCCCAGAAGTGAGTTGGGCGGGTGGCGGGGTTCCGGCTGGTCCCGGGCGTCCCCGCCACCCGGGCAGGGGTGAGTCCACGCACATGTCCGGTGAGAAACGTGCCCAAGTTGTCGACCTCGGTCACGAGAAGCGGGTACGGTCACTCTAGGGACCTTTGCTCGTGGTTGTCGGCTCTGCTTTTGCATCCAACACATTTGGATACACCGCCGAAAGGCCGGATCCGCAAACTCAGGGGTCGCGGCTTACGCTCGAAGAAGGCAGCTCGCCGGCAACCGGGGACAGACGGTTGCACGCGGACAAGGAAGTAGGGACCCAGGAGATGGCGCGCATCGGTGATGGCGGCGATCTGTTGAAGTGCTCGTTCTGCGGAAAGAGCCAGAAGCAGGTCAAGAAGCTCATTGCGGGACCGGGGGTGTACATCTGCGACGAGTGCATCGACCTGTGCAACGAGATCATCGAGGAAGAGCTCGCCGAATCCAGCGAGGTCAAGCTCGACGAGTTGCCCAAGCCCGCGGAGATCAGGGATTTTCTCGAGCAGTATGTGATCGGGCAGGACGCCGCCAAGAGAACGCTAGCCGTGGCTGTGTACAACCACTACAAGCGGATTCAGGCGGGCGACAAGGGCCGTGACTCCCGGGGTGAACCGGTCGAGCTGGCCAAGTCCAATATTCTGATGCTCGGCCCGACGGGCTGTGGCAAGACCTATCTGGCGCAGACCCTCGCGAAGATGCTGAACGTCCCGTTCGCCATCGCGGACGCGACCGCGCTCACCGAGGCCGGATACGTCGGCGAGGATGTCGAGAACATCCTGCTGAAGCTCATCCAGGCCGCCGACTACGACGTCAAGCGCGCCGAGACCGGCATCATCTACATCGACGAGGTCGACAAGATCGCCCGCAAGTCGGAGAACCCGTCCATCACCCGGGACGTCTCCGGTGAGGGCGTGCAGCAGGCGCTGCTGAAGATCCTCGAGGGCACCCAGGCCTCGGTGCCGCCGCAGGGCGGCCGCAAGCATCCGCATCAGGAATTCATCCAGATCGACACCACGAACGTGCTGTTCATCGTGGCGGGCGCGTTCGCGGGCCTGGAGAAGATCGTTCAGGATCGAGTCGGCAAGCGCGGCATCGGTTTCGGCGCGGAGGTCCGCTCCAAGGCCGAGATCGACACCGCCGATCACTTCGCCGATGTGATGCCCGAGGATCTGATCAAGTTCGGTCTGATTCCCGAGTTCATCGGCCGCCTCCCCGTCGTCGCCTCGGTCACCAACCTGGACAAGGACTCCCTGGTCCGGATCCTGGCCGAGCCGAAGAACGCGTTGGTGAAGCAGTACGTGCGGCTGTTCGAAATGGACGGCGTGGACCTGGAATTCACCCAGGACGCGCTGGAAGCCGTTGCGGATCAGGCGATTCTGCGCGGCACCGGTGCGCGTGGCCTGCGCGCGATCATGGAGGAAGTGCTCCTCCCGGTCATGTACGACATCCCCAGCCGGGATGACGTCGCCAAGGTGGTCGTCAACGCCGACACCGTGAACGACAACGTGCTGCCGACGATCGTGCCGCGGAAGCGTCAGACCCCGGAGCGCCGGGAGAAGTCGGCGTAAGCCCGAAACGAGCGAAACCGGCTCTGCGAGAATCTTTCTCGCGGAGCCGGTTTTCTTGTGTCCGGCTCAGTCCTCGGCGAAGTCGCCGTAGGTCGGGGCACCCTGCTTGCGGTAGGTCGCGATGACCACGCCCTTCGGGGTGACCCGGGTTTCCGCCACCGTGAACGCGGTGGGGACGGCATTCTCCGGGAACAGTCGCTTGCCCGTGCCGAGAATGACCGGGAAGGTCAGGATGTTCAGGGTGTCGACGAGGTCGGCGGCCAGTAGCGAGCGGATGAGCGCACCCGCTGCCGTGGACCTGGAGTTCGCGGCCCGGGCGGGCCTTCAGCTCGGCGATCTCCTTGAGCGGGTCGCCGTGCAGGAGTTCGGTGCCGGACCAGTCGGCGTGGTCGAGGGTGCTGGTCGGGACGTACTTGGGGAGGTCGTTGAGCTTGTTCGCGATGGGGTGGCCCGGCAGATTGTGGTTGGGCCAGTAGCTCGCGAAGATCTCGTAGGTCTTGCGGCCGAGGAGGAAAGCGTCGACGCGGTCGAAGACCGAGACCATGAATTCGCCGAAGGCATCGTCACCGAAGGGCGCGGACCAGCCGCCGTGCGCGAACCCCCCGCTCGGATCTTCCGACGGTCCACCCGGCGCCTGATAGACACCGTCGATGGTGACGAACTGGGTGACCGACAGTTCCATGATGTTCTCCTGTGGGCTCCCGTTCCGGAAGCCTGGAGTCGGTGACGGTCGGTGGAACCGATCGCGCCCGTCGCGAGGATCGCCTTTGATCCCCCCTGGTTCGCCGTTGAACCTTTACTCCGTTACCCCGGAAATCGGTGTGGTTGGGTTACCTGTTACGACGGTGCGGGAGCGGAGAATTCATCGGCGCGGGGGCGGTTGCCGGCGAGGAAATTTCACGGTGAAGGGCGCGGGCTCCGGGACCGGGAAGCGCTCACGCGGGGAGACCAGCAGAATGGCCAGGCCCAGGGCCGGAATGGCCACGGCCGAGAGTAGTTCGAGGGTGAACGCGCCCGCGCCGAGGTCGCCGCGGTGGAAGGCGTGATAGATCAGATGCGGGACGCCGAAGACCAGCCAGCCGAAGCCGGAGACCCGGGCGATCACGCTGTCGCGGTAGTAGAGGGCGGCGCCGGAGATGGCCGCCAGGGCGAGGAAGAACGCCCCGACATCGGTGACCAGGTGATGGTTGTAGGGACCGTCCCCGCCCACCCAGTGCAGTCCGAATCCGGGGAAGCTGTCGTAGAACGAACTCGGCGCGAACAGCGCCCACAGCCCGGTGATCAGTCCGATCGCGACGAGCACCCCCAGCAGCGCGAACAGCGCGATCCAGCGCCTCCGGTTCACCTTGAGCCGGAAATTGACCCGCACCCCGTCGCCGGTGCCGCGTAACGAGATCCGCACAGGCCCTCCCGCCCTCGCCGAATCACTGTGCTGCCACCGTAATTCGGGGAGCGGGAGGGGACAAGCCCGTGGGTCAGATCTGCTCCATCTTCAGCTCCTCGGGTCCCCAGTAGGCCCGCATGCTGACGATCTTGCCCTCGTCGTTCAGCTCCATCACGTCGATGGGCGAGAGGGTCATCTTGTGGCCGTTGGAGACGGTGACCAGGGTGAAGTGCGCGGCCACCTGGTTGCCCGCCACCTTGACGGTGTGCAGCTCGGTCTCGCGGTCGAGGTTCTCGAGCGCCTTGTACAGCTCGCCGATGGCCTCGTGGCCGCGGCGTTCGGGGGTCCCGATCGGATCCTCGACCACCGCGTCCTCGGCGTAGAGGTCCACGATCGCGGAGGTGGGGCCGGTGGCGACCAGCTTCACGTACTGCTCGACGACATCCCGGGGCTGCGCTGCCATGGAAGACTCCCATCAAAATTGAAACGTGTTCTACTGCGGAGCCTAACAGCCGGGGAGCGCAAAAGGACCCCGCTGCCTCACCCGGTGGGACGATCCGCGCTCACAGCGCCAGGCGGTCCTCACCGGTGTAGACGTTCATGGTCTCGCCGCGCAGGAAACCGACCAGGGTGAGGCCGGATTCGGCGGCCAGATCCACCGCCAGCGAGCTCGGGGCCGACACCGCGCCCAGTACCGGGATGCCCGCCATGACGGCCTTCTGGACCAGCTCGAACGAGGCCCGGCCGCTCACCATGAGGATGAGATCGTGTGCGGGGAGCCGGTTTTCGCGCAGCGCCCAGCCGATCAGCTTGTCCACGGCATTGTGGCGGCCGATGTCCTCGCGCACCGCCAGCGCGACGCCGTCGGCGGTGAACAGGCCCGCGCCGTGCAGGCCGCCGGTGGCGTCGAAAACCTGCTGGCGGGACCGCAGTTCGGCGGGCAGCTTGGTCAGGGTGTGGACATCGAGACGCGGGGTGCCCGTCGGGATGGTGTGGCGGATGCGGGTGGTGACCTCGTCGAGCGCGGTCTTGCCGCAGAGTCCGCAGGAACTGTTGGTGAGGAACGGGCGCGGCGTGATCGGGACCGGGTTGCGCAGTTGCACATCCAGCACGTTGTAGGTGTTCTGCCCGTTCTCGTCGGTGCCCGCGCAGTAGCGGGCGCTGACGATGTCCTCGGCCGCGTCGATGATGCCCTCGGCGTAGAGGAACCCGTGCACCAGGTCGATGTCCGCGCCCGGCGTGCGCATGGTGACCGTCAACGACTGTCCGGCCGTGCGGATTTCGAGCGGCTCCTCCACCGCCAGGGTATCGGGCCGGGTGATGACGCCGGTGGGGGAGATACGCAGGGTACGACGGCGGGCGGTGACTCTACTCATGCGGTGTGGACGTGGCGTTCGAGGCGGATCGTGACCGCCTTGGAGACGGGCGTATTGGAGCGTTTGGCGACGTGGTCGAGGGGGATGAGCGGATTGGTCTCCGGGTAGTAGGCGGCGGCATTGCCGCGCGGGGTGGAGTAGGCGACCAGGCGGAAGGCGATGACCTTGCGTTCGGTGCCGTCCTCGAACTCCGAGATCACGTCCACGAGTTCGTCTTCGGCGAAACCGAGCGCGGCGATGTCCTCCGGATTGACCAGCACCACGCGCCGCCCGTTGTGGATGCCGCGGTAGCGGTCGTCGAGCCCGTAGATGGTGGTGTTGTACTGGTCGTGGCTGCGCAGGGTCTGCAGGATGAGCCGGCCCTCGGGGACCGGCAGCCAGTGCAGGTCGTTGACGGCGAAGTTGGCCTTGCCGGTGGCGGTGCGGAATTCGCGGGCGTCGCGCGGCGGGTGCGGGAGCTGGAAGCCGTTGCGGCCCCGGACCTTCGCGTTGTAATCCGTGCAGCCGGGCACCACTTTGGCGATGGCGTCGCGGATCTTGTCGTAGTCGCGCTGGAACTCCGCCCACGGCACGGAGTGGTCCGGGCCGAACAGCCGCTGGGCGAGCTCGCACACGATGGCGACCTCACTGTGCAGCTGATCGCTGACCGGGGTCAGGCGGCCGGTGGACAGGTGCACCATCGACATCGAGTCCTCGACCGAAACCTGTTGGCGCACACCGTTCTGCATGTCCTCATCGGTGCGGCCCAGGGTCGGCAGGATGAGCGCGGTCCGCCCGTGCACGACGTGGCTGCGGTTGAGTTTGGTCGAAACCTGCACGGTGAGTTCGCAATTGCGCAGCGCCGCCTCGGTGACCGCGGTGTCGGGGGTCGCGGAGACGAAGTTGCCGCCCATGCCGAAGAACACCTTGCCCTTGCCGTCGCGCATGGCGCGAATGGCGTTCACGGTGTCGAAGCCGTGCTCGCGCGGGCTGGTGATGCCGAATTCGCGGTCCAGGGCGGCCAGGAAGGTCTCGGGCATCTTCTCCCAGATGCCCATGGTGCGATCGCCCTGCACATTCGAATGCCCGCGCACCGGGCACACGCCCGCGCCGGGCTTGCCGATCATGCCGCGCAGCAACAGCAGATTGGTGGCCTCCTCGATGGTGGCCACGCCGTGCACCTGCTGGGTCAGGCCCATGGCCCAGCAGATGATGGTGGACTTCGATTCGGCCAGCAGCTTCGCGGTGCGGTCGAGATCCGCGCGGGTCAGGCCGGTGGCCTGCTCGACGATCCCGAGATCGACCGCGCGCATCTGCTTCTCGTATTCGGCGAAGCCCGCGGTGTGCGCGTCCACGAAGGCGCGGTCCACCACGGTGCCGGGCGCGCGGTCCTCGGCCTCGAACAGCAGCTTGGCCAGGCCCTGGAACAGCGCCATATCGCCGCCGAGGCGGATCTGCAGGAAGTCGTCGGCAATGGTGACGCCGCCGGTGAGGCCCTTCACCGTCTGCGGGTCCTTGAAACCGATGAGCCCGGTCTCGGGCAGCGGGTTGACGGCAATGACCTTGGCGCCGTGCGTCTTCGCCTCACCCAGCGCCGAGAGCATGCGCGGATGGTTGGTGCCCGGGTTCTGCCCGGCCACGATGATCAGATCGGCCTTCGAGAAGTCGTCGATGGTGACCGAGCCCTTGCCGATGCCGATCGAGCTGGTCAGCGCGGTGCCCGAGGACTCGTGGCACATGTTCGAGCAGTCGGGCAGGTTATTGGTGCCGAAGCTGCGGACCAGCAACTGGTACAGGAACGCCGTCTCGTTGGCGGTGCGGCCGGAGGTGTAGAAGACGGCCTCGTCGGGGGAGTCCAGGCCGTTGAGCTGATCGGCGATCAGGCGGTAGGCGTCGTCCCAGGCGATGGGGGAGTATTGGGTGTCGCCCTCGCGCAGCACCATCGGATGGGTGAGGCGGCCCTGCTGGCCGAGCCAGTAACCGGACTTCTCGGCGAGGTCGTCGATGGAGTGCTCGGCGAAGAATTCGGGGGTGACGGTGCGCAGGGTCGCCTCCTCGGCGACGGCCTTGGCGCCGTTCTCGCAGAACTCCGCCGGACGACGGCGACCGGTCGGTTCGGGCCAGGCGCAGCCGGGGCAGTCGAAGCCGTGGCGCTGATTCACCCGGGCCAGCGTGCGCGCGGTGCGCACCACGCCCATCTCCTCGACCGCGCGCTCGAGCGCGACCGTGACCGCCTTGACACCCGCGGCCTCGGTCTTCGGCGCGGTGACGGTCAGGGCGGACTCGTCGATGTCACTCTTCGGCGCGGCACGGTGCATGGTCCCGATTGTCCTCTCGTCGTCTGCCGACGCGAACGCGCGTCCCAGTCGGTCACCGCATCGTAGGACGCGAAACATCAGGTTCGCCGTACTGGTCGGTCTTCTGTGTGAACGGGCGTGATCATCACCGCGATAGACAAGGCGGCGGGGGCGTTGATGGCCTTACCATCTAACAAGCGAGGTCACGCCGATGAAGAAAACTGCCCACTCTGGTCGGCGTGCCGGTGGGGACCGGCATGCGAAACTGGCCCGCGCGGTGAGACTTTCACCCCGGACCTTACATCTGTTCCTGATGCTCGCGGCAGTAGCCGCGCTCATCGTGCCCGCAGCTACCGGGTGGGCGAATCCGGGTGTCACCCAACCCGTTCCGATCACCACCGTATCCATTCCCGCGGCAGCGCTGCCCGTACCGGCGAAAGTGCCGACCACGACGGCGAATCCGCCGCAGAACAAGAGCTGCGGCGCCGACTGCACCGGCACCCACGACGGCGTGCCCGGTCAGAGCAACCACTGCGACGATCCGACCAAGTGCGACGGCTCCGGCACCAGCGACGGCAAATGCACCGGTGAAGGCTGCCTGAAACCCCAGTACTGCCCGGATGGTTCGGTCAAGCCGTCGAGCGGAACGTGCCCGACGACGCCGAAGACCGAGTACTGCCCCGACGGATCGGTCAAGCCCTCCGGCGGGACCTGCCCCACGCCGAAGGTGGAGTACTGCCCGGACGGATCCGTGAAACCGTCGAGCGGGACCTGTCCGACGCCGAAGGTCGAGTATTGCCCGGATGGTTCGGTGAAGCCGTCCAGTGGGGTCTGTCCGACGACGCCGAAGGTCGAGTATTGCCCGGATGGTTCGGTGAAGCCGTCGAGCGGGGTGTGCCCGACGACGCCGAAGACCGAGTACTGCCCGGACGGGTCGGTGAAACCATCGAGTGGCATCTGCCCCACCAAGGATCAGGGTGGCGTCAAACCGCCGACTCCGAATCAGCCACAGCCGCAGCCCAATCCGGTGATACCCACTACGCCGGTGGTGACCACGCCGCCGCCGACCACCGATGTCGTGCCGCCCAGCGCGGAACCCAAGCCCCCGGTCACGACCACGCCGGTTCCGGCGCAGACCTCCGGCCTGTCGCTGAACCCGCCCGCGGTGCCGCCCGGCGCGCAGGTGACGGCCACCGGCAGCGGGTGCGAGCCCGGCTCCGATGTCCGTCTCTCGATCGGTGGTGCCAAGGCCGGTGACACCAAGGCTCGTTCCGATGGCGGGTTCGAGGCCACCCTCACCACGGGTGACACCGAGATCGGCCAGCACGAGGTGACCGCCGAGTGCGGTAAGAAACTGGCCGCCGACCTGGACATCGTGCTGGTCAGCCAGGTCGGTGGCGGCGCGGCCACGATGACCGTCCTGCTGTTCTTCCTGCTGATCGGCGGCTGGTTCTACGGCCACCGCCTGGTCACCCATCTCCCGGCTCGGAGGCCCCGATGATCGATCGCACCCCCCGCCGAACGGTGATCGCGGCGCTGCTCTTCCTGATCTCGGCGGTGGTACTCGGCGCCGGGCCCGCGGCCGCGGACGGCGGCGTGAGCGCGAAGGCGACCGTCGACGGCCGCGCGATCGCAGGTGCGAACGCCGGCAATCCGGTGCGCCTGGATCCCAAGAAGGTGGTGCTGGTCGTCGTCGAGGTGACCAATGGCACCGCGAATCCGGTCTCGGTTCGACGGGTGGATCTGGCCGGGCATGTGCTCGGGCTGAACTTCTACTCCTATTCCACGACGGTCGAAATGAATGTCGCGGCGGGCAAGACCGAGAAGCTGACCTATCGGTTGGATCCGGCCGGGCTCGACGGTCAGGCCACCGGGCTCATCGGCTCCGATCTCACGCTGATCGGCGGTGACGGGAAGCCGCTGACCTCCGTGCACACGGTGGTGGATGTGCGCGGCTCGCTGCTGTCGGTGTACGGCCTGTTCGGCATCATCCTCGCGGTGCTGACCGCGCTGGCCATCGCCGACGCGGCCCTGACCGTTGCGCGCCACCGGCTTTCGGCCAATCGCTGGCAGCGCGGCCTGCGCCTGCTGGCGCCCGGCATCGGGATCGGGTTGATGACCGGGTTCACCGCCTCGGTGGCGCGCTGGTGGGTGCCGGGCACCGCTCTCTGGCTGTCGCTGGCCGGGGCCACCGCCGCCGTCTTCTTCCTGGCCGGGTATCTCTCCCCGACCCCGGGACAGTCCGACGACCTGGGGCTGGATCCCGAAGATCTCGCCGCCGCAAAGGAACTCGACGCACTGGGCTTCCCGGCAGGCACACCCGCAGGCCCGGTCAGTCCACCCGTCGGCTTCCCCGCCAGCCCGCCAGCCGGATTCGGTCCGGCACCCAATTCCGGTCCAATCGGCCCGAATCCGCCCTATGGCGGGACCTTCCCCGACCTGGCCCCGGTCGGGCAGCCCGGCGGAACGTTCCGCGACCTCCCGGTGCCGGGTCAACCCGGAACGGAGGGCGAGACGCAGAAGATCAATACCGGCGGCCGATATCCGGGCAACGGTCCGCTGGCCTCGGCCATGGGACCGAACTCGGGCGGGATGCCGACGGTGAGTCACCCGGCCGGTCCGACCCCGCCGGGTGTGGTGCGGCCGCGTGGACCCGGTGGGTTCGGTGAGACCACCATCGGGCGGGGTGTGGACCTGGGCAAGGGCGCGCCGGTGCCGATCGAGCTGGGTGAGGACGAGCCGACGATACGGAGTGCTCCTGAGGGGCAGGGCTTTTCGGCCGGGGGCTCGGGTCGATGAGCGTGGCGAATCTGACCGACGCCGATCTGGCGCGGGTGCGGGCGGCGCTGCCGGGGTACGAGGTCGGCGGGCAGATCGGGCGCGGCGGCTGCGGGGTGGTGCTGGCCGGGATCCATCGCGGGCTGAACCGCCGGGTCGCGATCAAGCAGATTCCGCCGCAGTTCGCCGACGATATGCAGGTGCGGCGGCGGTTCGTGGACGAGGCGCGGGTCATGGCCGCGCTCGATCACCCGCATGTGGTGCCGGTGTACGACTACGTCGAGACCGACGACATGTGCCTGCTGGTGCTGGAGTATCTGCCCGGCGGGACGGTCGAGAACCGTTTCATCTCAGCGGGATTCGAGGCTACCGCCGCGCTGGCGGTGGCGCTGTCCTGCGCGGCCGGACTGGACGCGGCGCACCGCGGCGGCGTGCTGCACCGGGACGTGAAGCCGTCCAATCTCATGTTCGCCGCCAACGGCCAGCTCAAGCTCACCGACTTCGGCATCGCCAAGATCGTCGGCGGCGAGGACACCCTGGTCACCCGCGCCGGGGAGATCATCGGCACCCCGTCCTACATCGCGCCCGAACAGGTTCGCGGCCAGCAGCTTTCGCCCGCCACCGACGTCTACGCCCTGGCGACCATGCTCTACCAGTTGCTCTCGGGCGTGCTCCCGTTCCCGCCCGGCCCCGACGCCCTGGCCCTGCTCTTCGCCCACGCCTACGGCGAACCGGTCCCGCTCACCGAGGTCGCCCCCTTCGTCCCGCAGCCCATCGCCGAGGCCGTCATGCGCGGCCTGGCCCCCGACCCGTCCGACCGCTTCGAGACCGCCGAAACCTTCGGCGTCGCCCTGGCCGAACCCGCCGCCCACTTCTGGGGCACGAATTGGCTGACCCCCGTGGGTATTCCGGTGATCGGCGCGGACACCATCGTCGCGGCCGCCACCGGCAGCTCCCGCGGCCCGCGCGTTATCGGCCCCTTCGGCCCGCAGACTCCGCCCCCGATGGGCGGCCAGGACCCCTACACACCGCCACCGATGCGCGGACCACGCAACCCGAACTCCACCACCGCGGACTCGCTGCCGCGCGCACCGCAGCCGATGAACCGCACCGGTCCACAGGCCGGACGCCCGGGACCGCCTCTCGGTCGCGGGCCCCAACCCCAGCGTGCCCCGGCGGGATTCGGGCCTCGGCCGGGTCCGCCGGGCCGCCCGGTCGCGGGCCCGACCGTGCCGCTGGAAAGGATGCGACCCAAGGAGCCGATTCAGCGCGGCGGGGCGCGGCTGGCGGAGGTAGAGCGGGCGGATCTGGTGCCGGTGCAACGGGTGGTCACGCTGCCGTCGCCGCGGGTGCCGTTCCTGGCGGCGGGGGTGCTGGCGGCGGTGACCGTGGGGGCCGCGCTGCTCGGTGTCGGGACGGCGGATCGGGATGTGCCGCCCGCCGGGATGATTCGGATCGGTGGTGTCGATCCCGCCGCGCAGACGGTCGACCTGGATCTGTCCAAGCCGATCCCCATCACGGTTTCCGGGGCGGATGCGGATGGCGCGAAGCTGTCGGTGGATGTGCTGGGCGTGCGCGCGGGCGGGCAGAGCGCGGCGCTGCAGGGCGGGTCCGGGGAGCTGTCGCCGCCGGTGAATCGGTATGTGCTGGGCGGGGCGATGACCGCGGATCTATCGTTGACGCGCAATGGGTCCGAGACCTCGCACTATCGATTCGCGGCCAAGGCCAAGCAACCGGCGACCACCACGGCGACGGCGGTCGGCGTACTGCTGCTCCTGCTGTTCGCGGGTGCCTATGCCGAATCCAACGCGCGAACCCTGCGCCGGGGCAGTGCGCGTTTCGCGTCGACGGTCGGGCTGACGATCAGTATGGGACTGCTCGGTGTGGCGCTGGTCGGTGCGTCCTGGGTGCTGCTGGGTCGTGAACCCACGCTGCTCGGTGTGATCGTCTGTGCGGCAGGCGGTGTCGCGGCGGGGCTGGCCCTCGCGACCGGGTGCCGCCGGGTCGGCAAGCGATATCGCTATGTGCGGATCCAACGGCTGCGTGAGCGCGCCTGACGAGTTGGCGGCAATGGGTAATGGCGGGCCTGTTCTCAGGCGATATACGCACGAGCGCACCACGATCGGCGGTCGCGGGGAGACAGGGGTGGGACCATGGCCGGGCGGCCGGTAATCGAGATCCGGGAATGGGGGCGGCCCACGCGGCGGCAGATGCTGGACGGGCCGCTCGTCTTCGGGCGCGACGGCAGCAATGTCGTGCTGGCCGACAGCGGGGTGTCCCGGCAGCATCTGCGGCTGGTGCCAACGCCGACCGCGCTGTCGGTGGTGGACCTGGGCAGCCGCAACGGCACCACCGTCAACGGGGTGGCGCTGACCGGGCGGCGCGAGCTCGTCACCGGTGATGTGGTGCGGCTGGGCCGCAGCGAGATCCTGGTGCTGCACACGCCCACCGCCGACGTCACCGAGCATGAGCATTCCGATACGGTGCTCGGTCCTTCGGGGCCGCTGCCCCGCCCGCCCGGCGCGGAGGCGGCCCCGCCGCGGTGGGTGGCTCTTGCCAACCGGGTCCTCGGCATCGATCCGAGCGGGGAGCGAAATCTGTTCCCCGCCTTCACCGAATTGCCGAGCCGGATTCCGCTGCCGGTCTGGCGTGGGGTGCGGTTCCTGAGCATCGGGATCTATCTGGCGTTGATCGTCACCCTGTTCGTGCGGCCCGCGGCCGGGCTGTTCTGGTTCTTCAAGGTGGTCGTCCCGATCCTGCCCGGGCTGTTCCTGATCGCACCGGGCTTGTGGCGCAACACCTGTCCGCTGGCCGCCACCAACCAGTTGCCGCGACTGTTCCGGTTCACGCGTGCGGCGACGCCGCCGGTGTGGATGCAGCGGCGCGGGTATCTGATCGCCGTCGCCTTGTTCTTCGGTATCGCCGGATCGCGGGTCGCGGGTCTGGACCGCAATGGAATCGCCACGGGCATAGTGCTTTCCGCCGTCCTGCTGGCCGCCTTCACCGGCGGTGTCGCGTTCAAGGGCAAGTCCGGCTGGTGCAGCAGCATCTGCCCGCTGTTCCCGCTGCAGCGCGCCTACGGGCAGACGCCGTTCGTCACCATCGCCAACAATCACTGCCAGCCGTGCGTCGGCTGCGCCAAGAACTGCTTCGACTTCAAACCGCGCGCCGCCTACCAGGCCGATATGGCCGATCCAGAGCGTGGGTGGAGCGCGCCGCGCAAGCTGTTCGCGGCCGCGCTGCCCGGATTCGTGCTCGGCTTCATGGTGCTGGCCGGATACGCGAATCTGCCGGTGCTGAACCGGTATCTGGTGCTGGCGGTGTTCATGCTGGCCGCCATCGGCGTCTTCTTCGCGGTCGAGGCGCTGACCGGGGTGAGCGCGGCCGTGCTGGCGGCGGTGTACGCGGTGGTGGCGTTGAACGTCTTCTACTGGTTCGCTGGGCCGGTGCTGCTGAGCTCGTTCGACACGCTCACCGGGGTGAACGTGGCGTGGCTGCGGTGGCTGATCAGCCTTTTCGTGCTGGCGGCCACAGTCCTGTTCCTGGCTCGGACGCGGGTCAGCGAGTTGCAGTACGCACTGACCACCGGGGCCCGCGCCGAACCGGTGCTGTTGCCTTTCCCGCGGCCGCGCGCCGATACCGAAAAGCCCGCCGCGGCAGGTCCTTCGGTGATCATGGACGGCACCACCGTCGCGGCCGAGACCGGCGCCAGCCTGCTCGAGCTCGCCGAGCGGGCGGGCCTGCCGCTGGAATCGGGCTGCCGCATGGGCGTGTGCGGCGCGGACCCCGTCGCCATCCTCGAAGGCGCGGGCCAGCTCTGCGAACCCACCGGGGACGAGCAGAACACGCTGCGGCGACTGGGATTCGCCGACAACACCCGCATGGCCTGCTGCGCCCGGGTCAACGGCGGCGGCGTCCGGGTCGCTCTCACCCCCGAGCCCGGCCACGGAATCGGCACGCGCCCGGCCAGTTTCGACCGCTCCCTCGTGAGCCTGGTCGTCCTCGGCAACGGCATCGCGGGCGTCACCGCCGCCGACTTCCTGCGCCGCGGCCACCCCGACTGCGAAATCCACCTGGTCGGCCGCGAATCCCACGACTTCTACAACCGCATGGGCATCTCCCGCTTGATACCGGGCCGCTCCGCCATGCAGGGCCTGCACCTGCTGCCCGAGCAGTGGTACGAGGAGCACCGCATCCACCCGTGGCTCAATACCCTTGCCACCCACCTGGATCCGCGCACCCAGCGCGTCCACCTCGGCACCGGCGACGTGCTGCCCTACGACCGGCTCATCATCGCCACGGGAGCCGCGGCGGCGCTGCCGGAGATCGACGGACTGCACCGGCCCGGCAGCTTCGTGCTGCGCGAAGCGGGCGACGCCCTCCAGATCCGCGCCTACGCCCAGCAGCACCGGTGCACCCGCGCGGTGGTCGCGGGCGGCGGCCTGCTCGGGCTGGAAGCGGCATACGCGCTGCACCAGTTGGGATTACGCGTCACCGTGCTGGAGCGTGGCGAGCGCCTGCTGAGCAAGCAACTCGACCGTCGCGCCTCCGCGATCGTGCTGGACCACTTCACCCGCGCCGGAATCGAAGTGCGGCATCGCGCCGAAACCGCAGCGCTGGTGGGGAATCCTGACGGTTCGAGCCCGGTCGCCGCCGCGATTCTGAAGGACGGCACCGCTGTTCCCTGTGAGGTCTTCCTGGCCTCCATCGGCATCCGCCCCAATATGGATCTCGCGCAGCGCGCCGGAATCCCGGTCCGGCGTGGCATTCTCGTCGACGACCGCATGCGCACCGCCGCACCGAACGTCTACGCGGCCGGGGACGTCGCCGAACATCGCGACCGCGTGCTCGGACTGTGGCCCATCGCGGCCGAGCAGGCGCAGGCCGCGGCCGTCAACGCCCTCGGCGGCGACCAGGTGCTGACCGCGGAGACGCCCGCGACCATCCTCAAGGGCGTCGGCCTGGAACTGTTCAGCATCGGCCAGGTCGAGCCCGGCCAGCGCGATGAGGTCATAGTCGTCGACCGCGCCTTCCAGAAGTCCTACCGCCGCCTGATCCTCTCTCAGGGCCGGGCCGTCGGCGCGATCGTCCTCGGCCACCACCCCACCGACGTGGCCGCCGCCCAACAGGCCGTGCGCGCCCGCAAGGAGATCAACCCGTTCTCCCGCAACGACTTACAGCGAGGGGACTGGTCGTCGCTACAGGGCTGAGGCCTCAGTTGGTGCGGTAGGTGAGAATCCGCTCGCCGATCCGCAGACTCCAGCCGACCTTCAACTCCATCGGGCGCTGGCCGACCCGAACCCAGTCCGCCGCGCCGGGAGCGGCCACGAATGTGCCGCCCGGCGTACCCGCATCGCGCACGTACACCAGGCCGTTCTCGATGAATACGCGTGCGTGCACCCGCGATACGTGGCGGTCGCGGGCAATGACGATGGGGGAGGCCACCGCTCGGCGCACCGCCTCGTCGATCATCGGGTCGCGGCCGATCACGTAAGGCCGATCCAGCGGATACACCGCGCCCTCGGTGCTCGTCAGCGCACCGCCCGCCGCGGCCATGGTCGAGGTGGTGGGCGGTGGCGGACCGGACGCCCCGCGCGGCTGGGGCTCCTCCTCGACCTCCGCGACATAGGCGGCGGTCGGCGGCTGATCCTCCGGGTCCGGACGATTGTCGCGTCGACTCGGTTTGCTCGAAGCGGGAACGGGCGCAGCGGCTTTCGCGGGTGATTTCGTGAGGTCAGGTCCGCCGTCGCCCGCCAACCGGGATCCGGGAGCGGGGGTGGTGGCGACGACGCGCGGGTTCTCCGGCTCCGGCGCGGGTTCGGGAGGCGTCGTAACCGGTTGGCCACGACCGGATTCGGGTGCCGGGCTGGGAGTCTGGGCGGCCGCGGAACTCTCCGCGGCCGCGGGCGCGGGTTCGCTGGTGCGCGGGGCACTCAAACCCGAGACCGGGGCATGCAGGACGAATCCGCCGCCGACCACGATTCCGGAGCGGAGGTCGGTGTGGGCGACTTCGCGGGCCGCGCCGTCGGCGGCGACGGTGAGGCGGCGCACCGGGTCACGCACGATCTCATCGGCCCAGGTCATGGCGCGTTCCCCGGACATCCGGTACGCGCCTTCCGGCCCGTCCACCGCGGCCGTCACCGCGCCGCGCAGCAGAACCAGGATCCCGCCCGCGGTCGGCGCGACTACTCCGAAGGCCGGTGGCTGCGCGGAACCGCTGCTGAACACGGTCGCCGCCAGGCGCTGCGCGAGCGCGGCACCGGGATCGGCGGCCGTGGCCGCGGTCTCGGCGGCGCCGATAATCCGTTCCGTGGAAGGGCTTTCGCCGACCAGGAAGATGACCACATTCCCGAAGCGGGCCACCAGCCCCGCCCCCGGTATCAACCCGACCGTCGTCGGAATCCGACCCATCCGCGCCTCCCTCTCCCGGCGCTCACAACATCGCAGCCAAGCATAGGGCCGTTCCACACCGTCCCGCAGCGACACTTGGCCGGCCCGAGCGACACGGATCCCGCCAGATTGCCGCAATGCCGCCCATAGCCGGAAGCTACGGGTGAGGATCGAGGCACGTGCCGGTGCTACCGGGCCCGGCATCACCGATGAGGACCGAACCATGATGGGCACGATCACCAGGACCACCACCGCGGCCGCGGTCGGTTGCGCCGCGCTCGCGACCGTCGCCGGACTGGCCGCACCCGCCGGGGCAACCGCCACCCGGATCGGCATCGACCCGGGCATCAGCTTCGGCATGGCCAGCAACTACGGCACCGGATGCAGCTACAACCTCGACGGATACGTGGACGACCCCAGTACTCCGGTCGTCTTCTACGACAACAGCGTCCCGATCGGCGTCGTGAGGCCGTCGGGCACACTGGCCCAGATCCGCTGGACACCCACCACCACCGGGCAGCACCGCCTCCAGATCTGGCAGTACCACCCCAACTCCGAGGACGTGTTCCCCTACGTCGACATCCACGTGGGCACCGGCATCTCCACCGGCTCCGGCTGCAACGTCTTCGGCTGACTTCGGTCAGTCGAGTGCGGCGAGCGCGGCCGGTTCGGCGGCCTTGCGGTCCTCGGCGACGAGGCCGATGCGGGTGCGGCGGTCGAGGAGGTCCGACTCGTCCAGCGCGGCCTCGTGGGTGACCGCGAAGGCGAATTCGGCGGCGGTGACATCCATTCCGGGGGCGACCTCGGCGGCCAGCGACGGGTGCTGCTCGGCCAGGGCGAGGACCGTCGTGGCCTCGCTACCGTAGCGCTCGACCAGACGCGGCGAGGCCTGGATGGCGTCGCGGGCCGCGCCGGAGACCGCGCCGACCAGGGGCAGCTGGCGGGTGCGGCAAGGGGTCGCGGCCAGGTGTGCGTGGGCGACCGCGGCATCGACGGCGTCCTCGGCCATCTTGCGGTAGGTGGTGAGCTTGCCGCCGACCACGGTGATCACGCCGGTAGGGGAGGTGAGGACCGCGTGCTCGCGGGAGATGTCGGCGGTGGAGTTGTCGCCGGTGCGCAGCAGTGGGCGCAGGCCCGCGAAGGTGCCGCGAATATCACTGCGGCTCAGCGGCTCTCGGAGCACCGTGTTGACGGTGTCGAGCAGGAAGTCGATCTCGCCGTCTGTGGCGTGCGGGACGTCCGGCACCTGGCCGGGTGCTTCTTCGTCGGTGAGGCCCAGGTAGACCCGGTTGTGCGCGGCCGGGAACGCGAAGATGAAACGGCTGGTGCTGCCCGGGATCGGCACGGTCAGGGAGGCGGTGAGGCCGCCGAAGGCCGCCGCGTCGAACACCAGGTGGGTGCCGCGTGAAGGACGTAGCTCGATGCTCGGATCCACCTGATCGGCCCACACGCCCGCGGCATTCACCACCGAACGCGCTGTCACGTCCAGGGTTTCGCCGGTGAGCACGTCCCGCAGCGTGGCCGAGGTGCCGGTGACATTTACGGCCTCGACCCGGGTCAGCACCGCCGCGCCCTCGCGCGCGGCCGTGCGGGCAATGGCCACCACGAGTCGCGCGTCATCCACCAATTGCCCGTCCCACGCGAGCAATCCGCCGCGCAGTCCGGCCCGCCGCACGGTCGGGGCGAATCGCAGCGCCTCCGCCGCGGCCACCCGACGCGAGCGCGGCAGCACCGAGGCCGGGGTGCCCGCCGCCCGACGGAGCACATCGCCCGCGAGGAAACCGGTGCGCACCAACAGCTTCTGCGCCGTGCCGATGCTCGGCAGCAGCGGAACCACCTGCGGCAGCGCCCGGGTCAGATGCGGTGCGGTGCGGGTCAGCAGGATGTCGCGCTCGACCGCGCTCTCGTGCGCGATCCCCACCCCGCCGCTGGCCAGATACCGCAGCCCGCCGTGCACCAGCTTGGAACTCCACCGGCTGGTCCCGAACGCGAAGTCGTGCTTCTCGACGAGCACCGTCCGCAATCCGCGCGCGGCCGCGTCCAAAGCCACACCGGCACCGGTGATTCCGCCGCCGATCACCAGCACATCGATGTCACCGCCGTCCCCGAGCTGCCGCAACTCCCGCTGCCGCCGCTCCGCGTTGAGCGCCGAGTCGCCCCGAGTCGTATTGGTAGCCATAGTCAGACCTTTCGAGTGCAGCAGCCGTGGATCGGCGGATCTAGCCGGGGATGAGATAGCCGTGGAGGGCCCGGGTGAGTTCGATGTCGAGGTGGTCGGAGTCGAGGACCGGGGCGAAGGTGCTCGCCGACTGGACCGCGGACTGGGCGATGAGCAGCAGCATGGCGGCCAGCTGGTCCGGATCGCCCGCGCGAATCGACTTGTCGGCCTGGCCTTCTCGAATGGTCACCGCGAACAGCTCGATCAGGGCGCGCTGATTGCGGCCCAGGCGCTCGAAGACGTAGGTGAGCATGATGTCGGTGTCGGCGCGGAAGATCTTGGCGAACAGCGGATTCCGGCGGATGGCCGCGCCGCCGCCGACGATCGCGCCGACCAGGCGTTCGCGCGCGCTGCCGGTCGGCGGCGCGGTATCGGCGATGATCTCGCGCAGTTCCCGCACCAGCAGGTCCGCCACCAGCGACCCGGTGTCGGGCCAGCGCCGGTACACGGTCGGCCGGCTGACGCCGGCGCGCCGGGCCACCTCGGTGAGGGTGGTGCGCCGCACGCCGAATTCGGCCACGCAGGCGCGGGCCGCGTCGAGGATGGCTCGATCGACGGCGGAGGATGGTTCGGTCGAACTCATGGATGCCACCACCGGAGAGTAGTTGTCGTTACTGCTTGACATTCTATGTCAGACTGTAACGCATGGTCGACGCACAAGCAGCCTCCACATCCACGGGCAGTGGCCTTGCAGAAAACCCGGGCGAGCCGCAGGTCCGCGCGAGTATGGTGTGGGACGCCTGGGGCTCCCCAGCCGGACACAAGCCATTGTCCGAGCAGATTCGGGGACTGCTCGCGCAGGTATTCGGGGTGTCCGGCGAGCCGGTGACCCGTCGCGATGAGGGCGACGTGCCGCTGCGCGCCTCGGCGCTCACGCCGGAACAGCACGCCGGGCTCGTCGCGGTGGTCGGAGCCGAGAATCTGTCCATCGACCACCGCGACCGCCTGCTCCGCGCGGGCGGCAAGTCCACGCCCGACTTGCTGCGCCGCCGCGCCGAGGGTGAGCAGGACGCCCCCGACGCCGTCGCCTTCCCCGCCGATCACGCCGAAGTCCTCACGCTGCTGAAGTACTGCTCCGCCAAGGGAATCGCGGTCGTCCCGTTCGGCGGCGGCACCAGCGTCGTCGGCGGACTCGATCCCGCGCGCGGCCGCTTCCCGGCCGTCATCGCCATCGATCTGGGCCGCCTCGACACCCTCACCGACGTCGACCCGGTCAGCGGCACCGCCACCCTGGGCGCGGGCCTGTCCGGTCCGCAGGCCGAGGAACTGCTTGCCCGCCACGGCCTTTCGCTGGGCCACTTCCCGCAGAGCTTCGAATTCGCCACCATCGGCGGCTTCGCGGCCACCCGCTCCTCGGGCCAGGCCTCGGCCGGCTACGGGCGCTTCGACGACATGATCCAGCGCCTCCGGATCGCCACCCCCGCGGGCGAACTCGACCTGGGCCGCGCCCCCGCCTCGGCCGCCGGGCCCGACCTGCGCGAGCTGTTCTCCGGCTCGGAGGGCACCCTCGGCATCATCACCGCGGTCACCCTGCGCGTGCACCCGATCCCGGAGACCACCGGCTACCAGGCCTGGTCGTTCCCGGACTTCGCCACCGGCGCGGCCGCCCTGCGCACCGTCATCCAGGCCGGGGCCGCCCCGACCGTCATGCGGCTGTCCGACGAGGCCGAGACCGGGCTGAACCTGGCCCGCGCCGGGGACATCGGCGGCGCGGCCGTCGGCGGCTGCCTGGCCGTCACCACCTTCGAGGGCACCGCCGCGCATGTGGCCGCCCGTCAGGCCGAGGCGAGCGAACTGCTCACCGCCGCCGGCGGCACCGCCCTCGGTGAGGGTCCGGCCCAGGAGTGGGAGCACGGCCGCTTCGCCGCCCCCTACCTACGCGACGCGCTGCTCGATGTCGGCGTGCTGTGCGAGACCCTCGAAACCGCCACCAGCTGGGCCAATCTCGCCAATCTCAAGGCGAAAGTGACCGCCGCGCTGACCGATACGCTCACCGCCCAGGGCACCCCGGCGCTGGTCATGTGCCATATCTCGCACACCTACCCGACCGGCGCGTCGCTGTACTTCACCGTGGTCGGCAAGCAGGCCGAGGACCCGATCACGCAGTGGGCCAAGGCCAAACAGGCCGCGGGCGACGCCATCGTGGCTGCGGGCGGCACCATCACCCACCACCACGCCATCGGCGCCGACCACAAGCCGTGGATGACCGACGAGATCGGCGACCTCGGCGTCCAGGTGCTGCGCGCGGTGAAGAACGCGGTCGACCCGTCCGGAATCCTCAACCCTGGGAAGCTGATTCCGTGACCACCATTCGCTCCATCGCCCTGGTGACCAACCCGCTCTCCGGTCACGGCAAGGGCGCGCTGGTCGCCGTCGAGGCCGCCAACCTGTTCGCCGGGCACGACGTCCAGGTCACCACGATCCAGGGCGACTCGGCCGCCGACACCGAACGGCTGGTCCGCAAGGCCCTCGCCGACCCGGACAACCGGCCCGACGCCGTCGTGGCCGCGGGCGGTGACGGCCTGACCTGCGTGGTGTTGCAGGCCCTCGTCGGCACCGGCGTCCCGCTGGGCCTGGTCCCCGGCGGCACCGGCAACGACCTCGCCCGCGAACTCGGCATCCCCGACGACACCGCGGCGGCGGTGGCCACGGTGCTGGGCGGCAAGACCCGCGCCATCGACCTCGGCACCGTCGAGACCGAGGAGTCCGGCCGCGCCGTCTGGTTCGCCACCGTCACCGGCACCGGCCTCGACGCGCGAGTCACCCTGCGCGCCAACGCCTTGCGCTGGCCCAACGGCCCGCTGCGCTACACCCTCGCCGCCTTGATCGAGCTCGTCGGCAAGCTGGCCGTGCCGTACCGCATCGAACTCACCGGCTCACCGGACCACCCGGACGGCACGGTGATCGAGACGAACGCGGTCATGGTCGCCGTCGGCAACACCCGCACCTACGGCGGCGGCATGCTCGTCGCCCCCGACGCGATCATCGACGACGGCCTGCTCGACCTGACCGTCGTGGGGGCCATGTCCCGGCTGGAAATGATCCGCCTGCTCCCGGCCCTGTCCTCCGGCAAGCGCGTCGACCACCCGGCCATGGTCCAGTACAAGGCCCGCGAATTCCGCCTCACCGCCCCCGGCGCACCCGCCACCGCCGACGGCGACCCGGTGGGCTTGCTCCCGGCCCTGTTCCAGGCCCACCCGGGAGCATTGGACGTGCTCGTCCCCTGACGATCGCGCTCGACGGGATCCGACACAGCAGTGCGCCCCACACCGAAAAGGTGTGGGGCGCACTGTTTATGGGCTCTCGGGCCGTCACCAGACCTGGACGACAGCCAATCCCTCGGAGTCGACGACCAGATCCACCGAACCGTTCGGATGCGCGGCGGCCTCCCCGACGATCGACGGCATATCCGCGTAGATGTAGTCCTCGTCCTGCGGCAGCTTCGAATCCGGTTCCAGGGCGACGGTCACGGCTCCGGGCGGCGCGAATCGGTCCACCAAGGCCGGAGCCGGGCTGTTCGCCAGGGACTGGGTCTCGCCGGGAGAAAGCTCCACACCGGCCGCGCCGATCTGCGGGATGACGAACGGGGTTGCGGCGGAGGCGGTTCCGCTGACGGCCAATCCGGCAATGGCGAAGCCGGTCAGCAGGGCGGCGGATGCGGCAAGGGTTCGAACTCGCATGGTGACTCGCTTTCCAGCGGGGGGACCGTGTCCCTCGGGGGAGCTGTCTCGGTACTGCGATGAACTGGAGACGACTGGCGCCAGCCGGATAGCCAGAACACATCACCGCAGGTAGCCGTGGCAATAGCTAAGCGAGCCACCTCACTAGAACCGAGAAGAGTGGCCTTCGACACGTGCCCTGGCCGGGCAAATAGGGCAGGCTGCTACGCGGGGCGGCCGATCAGCAGATGGCCCGGGATCGGCTTGTTCGGGAGATTCTGGTGGTCGACGGTCAGCCCGGCGCGCTTCAGAGCGTCGGCGACCTCGGCGACCGGGCGGAGCGTGAAACCGTATGGGGTGAACGGCATTCTGGCCATCGCGTCGGGATCGCCGATGCCGATCACCAAGCGGCCGCCGGGCTTCAGAACACGGGCCATCTCCGCGCACGCCCGGTCCAACTCCGGCACGAAATAGATGGTGTTGCAGGTGATTACGGCGTCGAGGGAGTCATCGGGGAGGGGTAGTTCGGTCAGCGAGCCCTCGGTCAGCTTGAGGCGGCCCTCGGCGAGATCGGTGGCGAAGGACGAGCGGGCCCTGGCCAGCATGTCCTGGGACAGCTCCACACCGGTCACCGTGCCGGTCGCGCCGACGCGCTCGAGCAGCAAGGTCAGGCCGATACCGCCGCCGAAACCGAGATCCGCGGCAGCATCGACGGCGCTGACCTGCGCCGCGGCGACCGCGGCCTCGATCATGGGCCGATTGCCGCGGTTGAGGAACTGGGCCACGACCTTGCCCAGCGGGCCGTGGGGATTGCCCAGCTGGCCCGCGACGGTCGACATCAGCCGCGCGACAATCGGATTCATGATCCACAGGCTACCCGCGGGTCGTCCCGCAATGGCGCTATTGCGACGCGGAAACGATGCGGCGGACGCAACGTAGATGCAACGAATCCTGGTCTACCCTGGCCGATTTGGGCCAGAACCTGAGAACTTCCTTTGGATCCGGGAGCCGGGCCCCAAACGGCGGTAGTCTGGCCAATGAGGGCGAGGCTTCCAGCGTCCCTCATCCGCCGGAAGCCTCGCCCTTCGGCTTGCCTGCACCAGGTCATCGGCTCGCCCATGGCAGCCCACTCGGAACCCGCCCCGGCCCCGCGAATTGGGCCTACTAAAAACCCGGTCGTTGGGTGATAATCCCTGCCCTTAGAATCGACCGGTGACCAGCGCAGCCTCTGAGAACCCGCGTAATCGTGCCGATGCCCTCCCCAAGAGCTGGAACCCCAGCGATGTCGAGGCCGACCTGTACGAGCGCTGGGTAGCCGCCGGTTACTTCACCGCCGACCCGAGCAGCGCCAAGCCCGCCTACTCGATCGTGCTGCCCCCGCCGAACGTCACCGGCACCCTGCACATGGGCCACGCCCTCGACCACACCCTCATGGACCTGCTCACCCGCCGCAAGCGCATGCAGGGCTTCGAGGTGCTGTGGCTGCCGGGCATGGACCACGCGGGCATCGCCACGCAGACCGTGGTGGAGAAGCAGCTCGCCGTCGACGGCAAGACCAAGGAAGACTTCGGCCGCGAACTGTTCGTGGACAAGGTCTGGGACTGGAAGCGCGAGTCCGGCGGCCAGATCCAGGGCCAGATGCGCCGCCTCGGCGACGGCGTGGACTGGAGCCGCGACCGCTTCACCATGGACGACGGCCTGTCCCGCGCCGTGCAGACCATCTTCAAGCGCCTCTTCGACGCGGGCCTCATCTACCGCGCCGAGCGCCTGGTGAACTGGTCGCCGGTGCTGCAGACCGGCATCTCCGACCTCGAGGTGGACCACAAGGAGGTCGAGGGCGAGCTCGTCTCGCTGCGCTACGGCTCCCTGAACGACGATGAGCCGCACGTGATCGTGGCCACCACCCGCGTGGAGACCATGCTCGGTGACACCGCCGTGGCCGTGCATCCGGACGACGAGCGCTACAAGCACCTGGTCGGCACCACGCTCTACCACCCGATCACCGGCCGCCAGATCCCGATCGTCGCCGACGACTACGTGGACCCCGAATTCGGTTCCGGCGCGGTCAAGATCACCCCCGCGCACGACCCCAACGACTTCGAGCTCGGCCTGCGCCACAACCTGCCCATGCCGACGATCATGGACAAGACCGGCAAGATCGCCGACAGCGGAACCGAATTCGACGGCATGGACCGCTTCGAGGCCCGCCTCAAGATCCGCGAGCGGCTCGAGGCCGAGGGTCGCGTGGTCGGCCGCAAGTACCCCTACCTGCATCAGGTCGGCCACTCCGAGCGCTCCGGCGAGCCCATCGAACCCCGCCTGTCCATGCAGTGGTGGGTGAAGGTCGAGGGCATCGCCAAGGCCGCCGGTGACGCGGTCCGCAACGGCGACGTCAAGATCCACCCGGCCAGCCAGGAGCCGCGCTGGTTCGAGTGGGTCGACAACATGCACGACTGGAACATCTCGCGCCAGCTGTGGTGGGGCCACCGCATCCCGATCTGGTACGGCCCCGAGGGCGAGATCGTCTGCGTCGGCCCGGACGAGCAGGCCCCCGAGGGCTACGTCCAGGACCCGGACGTGCTCGACACCTGGTTCTCCTCGGGCCTGTGGCCGTTCTCGACCATGGGCTGGCCCGACGCCACCGACGAGCTGGCCAAGTTCTATCCGACCAGCGTGCTGGTGACCGGCTACGACATCCTCTTCTTCTGGGTCGCCCGGATGATGATGTTCGGCATGTTCGTCTCCGACGACCCGGCGCTCACCGCGGGCAAGGACGCGAACCAGAAGCAGGTCCCGTTCCAGGATGTGTTCCTGCACGGCCTGATTCGCGACGAGTTCGGCAAGAAGATGTCCAAGTCGCGCGGCAACGGCATCGACCCGCTGGACTGGATCAACGAATACGGCGCCGACGCCACCCGATTCACCCTCGCGCGCGGCGCCCAGCCCGGCGGCGACCTCTCGGTCGGCACCCCGCACGTGACGGCCTCGCGCAGCTTCATCACCAAGCTGTTCAACGCCACCAAGTTCGCGCTCATGAACGGCGCGCAGCCCGGTGAGCTGCCCGCCCGCGACAGCCTCACCGATACCGACCGCTGGATCCTGGACCGGCTCGACGAGGTCATCGCCGAGGTCGACGCCGCCCTGGACCGCTACGAGTTCAGCAAGGCCCTCGAGGGCCTGTACCACTTCGCGTGGGACGAATTCTGCAGCTGGTACCTGGAATTGGCGAAGGTCCAGTTCGCCGAGTCCGAGGAGCGCGCCGCGAGCACCCGCATCGTGCTGGGCAATGTCCTCGACTCGGTGCTGCGCCTGCTGCACCCGGCCGTCCCGTTCGTCACCGAAACCCTGTGGCAGGCACTGACCGAGGGCGCGGCGGGCGAGTCCATCGTGGTCTCGGCCTGGCCGACCGTCTCCGGCGCCGCCGCCGATGCGGTTGCGGCCCGCCGCATCTCGGACACCCAGAAGCTGATCACCGAGATCCGCCGCTTCCGCGCCGACCAGGGCCTGGCCGACAGCCAGAAGGTGGCCGCCAAGCTGGTCGGCATCGACGCCGCCGACCTGCCCGGCCAGGAGCCGAGCATCGCCAACCTGGCCCGGCTCACCGCGGCGGGCGACGACTTCGCCGTCACCGCCGCGCTCGAGGTGCGTTTGACCAATGCCACGGTGACCGTCGAGATCGACACCTCCGGCACGGTCGACCTCGACGCCGAGCGCCGCCGCCTGGAGAAGGACCTCGCCGCCGCGCAGAAGGAGCTCGCGGGCACCAACGGCAAGCTCGGCAACGAGGCCTTCCTGGCCAAGGCCCCCGACGCGGTGGTCGAGAAGATCAAGGCGCGCAAGGAGATCGCCGAGGGCGACGTCGAGCGCATCACCGCCCGCCTGGCCGAGATCACCAAGCTGGCCGCCAAGTGAACGACGAACCGGAGCGTCAGTACGCGGAGGGCTCGCTGAGCCCGATGGGCACCTCGCCGGTGGATCTCGCCGAAATGGCGCTGGTCGAGGCCGAACTCGACCAGCGCTGGCCGGAGACCAAGATCGAGCCGTCGCTGGTTCGCATCTCCACCCTGATGGATCTGCTGGGCTCGCCCCAGCAGTCCTACCCGGCCATCCACATCGCGGGCACCAACGGCAAGACCTCGGTCACCCGCATGATCGACGCGCTGCTCACCGCGCTGCACCGGCGCACCGGGCGCATCACCAGCCCGCACCTGCAGCTGGCCACCGAGCGCATCGCCGTCGACAACGCGCCCATCACGCCGGGCCGCTACGTCGAGGTGTACCGGGAGCTGCTGCCCTATATCGAATTGGTGGACAAGCAGTCCCAGGCCGCGGGCGGCCCGGCCATGTCGAAATTCGAAGTGCTCACCGGCATGGCCTACGCGGCCTTCGCCGAGGCTCCCGTCGATGTGGCCGTGGTCGAGACCGGCATGGGCGGGCGCTGGGACGCCACCAATGTGATCGACGGCCAGGTCGCGGTCATCACCCCGATCGGGTTGGACCACACCGACTATCTGGGCCCCGACCTCACCTCCATCGCGGGGGAGAAGGCCGGAATCATCAAGCGGGCACCGGAAGACGAACTGTCGCCGCGCGACACCGTCGCCATCATCGCCCAGCAGGAACCCGAGGTCATGGACGTCCTGCTGCGCCGCGCGGTCGAGGTCGACGCGGCCGTCGCGCGCGAAGGCTCGGAGTTCCAGGTGGTTTCGCGCCGCGTCGCCATCGGCGGCCAGATGCTCGAGCTCCAGGGCCTCGGCGGCGTCTACGACGACATCTTCCTGCCCATGCACGGTGAGCATCAGGCCCGCAACGCGGTGCTGGCGCTGGCCGCGGTCGAGGCGTTCTTCGGCGCGGGCGCGTCCCGGCAGCTCGACATCGACGCTGTCCGAGCCGGTTTCGCCAATGCCGTCAGCCCCGGCCGGATGGAGCGCATGCGCAGCGCGCCCACCATCTTCATCGACGCCGCGCACAACCCGCACGGCGCACAGGCTCTAGCGGCCACGCTGACAAGCGAATTCGATTTCCGCAAACTGGTAGGCGTGATCGCGGTACTGGGAGACAAGGACGCCGGCGGCATCCTCGACGCCCTGGAGCCCATCTTCGACGAGATCGTCGTCACCGAGAACGGTTCCCCGCGCGCCCTGCCCGTCGAGGATCTGGCCAACCTGGCCGTGCAGCGCTTCGGCGACGAACGCGTGGCCGTGGCCCACGATCTGGCCGACGCCATCGAAACCGCCATCGCCCTCGCCGAGGGCGGGGAGGACGGCGAATTGGTCTCGGGCGCGGGCATAGTCATCACCGGCTCGGTGGTCACCGCCGGGTCCGCGCGCAGCCTGTTCGGAAAGGATCCCGCATGACCGAGGACGCCAAGGCCCAGGTTCCGGAGGGCAGCGGTGAGGTGCCGCCGCCCGCCACCGATCCGTGGAAGGGCCTGCGCGGCGTCATGGCCGGGACCCTGGTCCTGGAGGCCATCACCGTGCTGCTCGCGCTGCCGGTGATCAGCGCGGTCGGCGGCGGCCTGCGCTGGTGGTCGATCCTCTACGTCGTCGGCCTGGCCGTGATCATGTTCCTGGGCGCGGGCGTGCAGCGCCGCCCCTGGGCCATCCCGTTCAATCTCGCCCTGCAGGTGGCATTGCTGCTGGGCGGCTTCATCCACCTGTCGATCCTGATCATCGGCGTGGTCTTCGTCGCGGTCTGGGCCTTCGTCCTGTTCCTGCGCGCCGATGTGAAGAAGCGCATGGAGGCGGGCCAACTGCCCAGCCAGCGCATGTCCCAGGCCTGATCGACTCCGTATATTCAGGGCAGACCGGGCCAGCCGCCCGGTCTGCGTTTTTCCTGGTGAGCAACCGCCGGTTACAGTTGCCGCGTGACTGAGCAGACGTTGGTACTCATCAAGCCCGACGGCGTGGCCCGCGGCCTCGTTGGCGAGATCATCACTCGCATCGAGCGCAAGGGCCTCAAGATCGCGGCCCTGAAGCAGGTGAACGTCTCCGAGGAGATCGCGGTCCAGCACTACGCCGAGCACCGCGAGCGCCCGTTCTTCGGCTCCCTGATCGAATTCATCACCTCCGGCCCGGTCATCGCGATCGTGCTCGAGGGTGAGCGCGCCGTCCCCGCCTTCCGCCAGATCGCCGGCGGCACCGACCCGGTCGAGAAGGCCGTCCCCGGCTCCATCCGCGGCGACTACGCGCTCGAGACCCAGTACAACCTCGTGCACGGCTCCGACTCGCCCGAGTCCGCCAAGCGCGAGATCGATATCTGGTTCCCCGGCTTCGCACACTGATCTTCGGGGGCGGTTTGCCCCCACTCTCTCCATGGATAGGTCCGGGGGCCCACCCCCGGACCCCGGAATCAGCGGCCGCCCGCGAGACTCGCGAGGCCCGCTCCGGGCCGCGTGGGCACGACGCCCCGACGTGGTGTGGGATACTGGCTCTGGAAGTGACCGACGCGGGCCGTTTGCGGCGCGCGTCAGCCACCTTCGAATTGACACCGCGGAGCGACGGACGATCATCGCTGCCGCCGACGGCTACCAAGACTCGGCCGCCGGCAGGCACGCTGGATGAACGCTCGTGACACGGAGTTGAGCCAACCAACCAGGCGCCACGTGACCAGTTAGCCCGAACGACGAGATACCGGTGATAACGGGCCACACGGCGCGAAGACTTACGATCTCATGCCCGCGGGCGTGAGGCCGACAAGACAGCGCCCCCGCGACGGCCGCGTCACTCCTGAGAGGAGCGCGCCCGGGGGCCCCGAGGAGATTTCGTGGCCGATCAAGAGCCGCTGGAAGCATCGCAGAGCAATGGCGAAGGGGAGGGCGCTTCGATCACCCCGGCCGCCGAACAGTTGCCGGAACGGATCCGAGTGCACGCACTGGCGAAGCTGCTGGGCACCACCAGCAAACGAATCCTGGCCCACCTGACCGAGATGGGCGCGCAGGCGCGAAGCCCGCAATCGAGTCTGGACCGCACCGTCGCCGAAACCGTGCGCGACGCCTTCGGCCCGCGTGACGTCGAGGCCGATCCCGCGCCCGCCGGGCCGGAACCGATCGCCGAGACCACCGTCGACGCGGCCATCGCCGCAGGCGACGACCGGGCCGCCGACGAGATCGCGGCCGAGGAGGTCGAGGCCGCCGAGGCTGCTGCCGCCGCCACCCCCGCGACCAAGCAGACCACCCTGTTCGCCAGCCCGTTCCAGAGCACCCCGCAGGTCGAGGAGCCGGTGCAGTACCAGGCACCGGCCGCCCCGGTCTTCGCGGCGCCGCTGTTCCAGGCGCCGGACGCCGCGGCCGCCGAGGAGGCCCGCCGCCAGCGCCGCACCGAGCGCGCCGAGCGCAAGGCCGCCCGCGAGGAGCAGGCCGCCGAGAAGCCGGTCGAGGCGAAGCTGGCCGAGGCCAAGCCGACCAAGACCGTGACCGCCAAGGCCGTCACCGACGAGACCGCGTCCGAGGACACCGAGGACGAGGCCGACTGGGACGGCGAGGACCGCGAGCAGCGCGGTGAGGGCACCTCGCGGCGTCGCCGCCGGGGCCGCCGCGGCCGCGGCCGTGGTCGCGGAGAACAGCACGGCGAGAACGACACCGACGATCTCGACGGTGACGAGCAGCCCGAGGCCGAGGACGAGTCGGCCGAATCCGCCGACGTCGAGACCGACGACGAGGACGATTCGGCACCGCTGCCCGAGGGTTCGAGCAGCCGTCGCCGCCGTCGTCGCCGTCGCCGCAAGGGCGGCGAGGACAACGAGCCCGAGGCCGCCGACGACGATCCGCCGAACACCGTCGTGCACGAGCGCGAGCCGCGCAGCAAGCGCCGCGCCGCCGCCAAGGACGTCGACGAGGTGCAGGGCATCAGCGGTTCCACCCGCCTGGAGGCCAAGCGCCAGCGCCGCCGCGACGGTCGCGAGGCCGGGCGTCGCCGCCCGCCGATCCTGACCGAGTCGGAGTTCCTGGCCCGCCGCGAGGCGGTGGACCGGGTGATGGTGGTGCGCGAGAAGCACTTCCCGGATCACCCGACCTCCACCACCCAGGTCGCGGTGCTCGAGGACAACATCCTGGTCGAGCACTTCGTGACCTCGACCGGTTCCGCGTCCATGGTCGGCAATGTGTACCTGGGCAAGGTGCAGAACGTGCTGCCCTCGATGGAGGCGGCGTTCGTCGACATCGGCCGCGGCCGCAACGGCGTGCTGTACGCGGGCGAGGTGAACTGGGAGGCCGCCGGTCTGGGCGGCAAGGAGCGCAAGATCGAGCAGGCGCTCAAGCCCGGCGACACCGTGCTGGTGCAGGTTTCGAAGGATCCGGTGGGCCACAAGGGCGCCCGCCTGACCACGCAGATCAGCCTGGCCGGTCGCTTCCTGGTGTACGTGCCCGGCGGCACCTCCACCGGTATCTCCCGCAAGCTGCCCGACACCGAGCGCAAGCGGCTCAAGGAGATCCTGCGCGACATCGTGCCGCAGGACGCGGGCGTCATCATCCGCACCGCGTCGGAGGGCGTCTCCGAGCCGGAGTTGGCCCGCGATGTCGAACGGCTGCAGGCGACCTGGCGCACCATCGAGGATCAGTCCAAGCAGGGTTCGGGCGCGCCCAAGACCCTGTACGAGGAGCCTGACCTCCTGGTCAAGGTCGTGCGTGACCTGTTCAACGAGGATTTCTCCAAGCTGATCATCGAGGGCGAGCGCGCCTGGACGACGGTCGAGAACTACGTCCGCACGGTCGCCCCCGACATGCTGGCCCGCGTCGAGCGCTACGAGAACAACGGCGTCGACGTGTTCGGTTCGCTGCGCATCGACGAGCAGCTGGCCAAGGCGCTCGACCGCAAGGTGTGGCTGCCCTCGGGCGGCACCCTGGTGATCGACCGCACCGAGGCCATGACCGTCATCGACGTCAACACCGGCAAGTTCACCGGGTCGGGCGGGTCCAATCTCGAAGAGACCGTGACCCGCAACAACCTGGAGGCGGCCGAGGAGATCGTGCGCCAGATGCGGCTGCGCGATATCGGCGGCATGATCGTCGTCGACTTCATCGACATGGTGCTCGAGTCCAACCGGGATCTGGTGCTGCGCCGCCTGACCGAGGCGTTGGGCCGCGACCGCACCCGCCACCAGGTCTCCGAGGTCACCTCGCTGGGCCTGGTCCAGATGACCCGCAAGAAGCTGGGCACCGGCCTGGTCGAGGCGTTCTCCACCACCTGTGAGACCTGCCACGGCCGCGGCATTCTCGTGCACAACTACCCCGTCGAGTCGTCGGCCCCGGCCGGGGACAGCGGTGAGGGCGTGGGCCGTCGCGAGGGTTCGCGCCGCCGCCGCAAGGACCGCAATGCCGCCGTCGAGGCCCCGGCCGTCGAGCCGGTGGCCGAGGAGAAGGCCGACAAGCACGAGAACCACGAGCAGCAGGCGGAGAAGGCCGCTGCCAAGCGGGCCCACCCGGTCGCCATGGCCATGGCCGCGCATGCCTCGGAGGAGGCCGCGCACGCGGCCGAGGAGGACGCCGTCGCCGCGGCCGACGCCGCGAATACGGTGCTGGCCGAGGGTGAGTCGGCGAGCGTGGCCGAGGTCGCGGCCGCCGAGTCCACCATCGTGCGGGAGGCCGAGAACGCCGCCGCCGAGGCCGCCATCGCGGACGATGCGGTGACGAAGATCGAGGCGGCCACCGAGGACGCCGTGGAAACCGCTGCGCCGCAGGGTGCCCCGCACACCAACGGCACCTCGCAGCCGAGCGCCGCCGCGTCGGCGGCCGCCGACGAACTGGCCGCGACCGATGCCCTGGCCGCCGGTGCCGAGGCCGCCGTGGTGGTGGAGGAGGCACAGGCTGCCTCCGGTGTGCAGACGGCGGGTCGTCGTCCGGCTCGCCGCCGGGTGGCGCGCACGGTGACCGCTCCGGCCGCGGACAGCTCCAGCGCTGTGTTCGTGCTCTCCAGCTCGGACCAGGCGCAGAAGCCGGCCTTCAATCTCGACGACCTGGCCCCGGCCGCGGTCCCGCCGCGGTCGCGTCCGCGCCGCCGGGCCGCCGGTCGCCCGGCCGGTGCGCCGGAGGGTGAGAACTAGCCCGCTCGCGTGAGACGACTGTGGCCCCGCCGGATTCCGGTGGGGCCACAGGTCTTTTCGGGTAGGTCAGGGCAGTTCGTAGTCGAACCGGATGCGGTGCGTGCCGTCGGCGTCGATGGTCAGGTCACCCGTGCCGGTGATGCCCGCCAGCTCGCCGGTGCCGCTGCCCGCGACGATCGAGAAGAAGACGTCGGTGCGGTCGGTCCCGTCGGTGGCGGCCGAGTGCACGAAGTTGAACGCGCCCGCGCGGCCGTTGAGCGCGCCCTCGAACGATTCCATGGCCACATAGGTCCCGACCCCCGAGCCCTGGTCGAAGGCGGAGGTGAACAGGGTCGCCGAGCGGCCGGTGATCTCACCCTCGTACTGCTTCTCCAGCTTCGCCAGCCCGACCGGGAGTCCGGTGGTGATGGCCGGTTCGGGGGTGACCTCGGTGGGGATGAAAGACTTGACGTCGAAGGTTCCGGTCGCACGCATGGCTCTATCGTGCGGCACGCGTTTCCGGAGTTCTTGTAAGAACGCGACAGCTCGAGGTGAGAGCTGGGCAACCCGGTTTGGAGGGGGTCGCGCATGTCCTGTAGTCTTGGTCAGTCGCTGCCCCCTGCGACGGCACTCTGTTGTGACTAGTGCTGTGAGTGGGCCGGTTCGGTTCCCCAGAGCCAATGGCCCGAGGCGGCGGTGAAACCACCAGACCAGTCTGCGGCGGTTTCCGGTGCGAGCCGGATGCCAGCCGTGTGAGCAGAGTGCCGAGCACTTCGAGCACTTGTACAGAAAGAAGGGCAGCCGACCGATGGCAACGTACGCGATCGTCAAGACCGGCGGAAAGCAGTACAAGGTCGCGGTCGGTGACCTGGTGAAGGTCGAGAAGATCGAGGGTGAGCCGGGCACTTCGGTGTCGCTGTCGCCGGTGCTGGTCGTTGACGGCGCCGAGCTGACCACCGATGCTGACAAGCTGGCGAAGGTCTCCGTGTCCGCCGAGGTCGTCGAACAGACCAAGGGCCCGAAGATCCGCATCCACAAGTTCAAGAACAAGACCGGCTACCACAAGCGTCAGGGCCACCGTCAGAAGCTGACGGTCCTGAAGGTCACCGGCATCAAGTAATCCGACTTGGGGTTCGTCACCCCGGCACGAGGAGTTCTGAAATGGCACATAAGAAGGGTGCATCCAGCTCGCGCAATGGTCGCGATTCGAATGCCCAGCGGCTCGGCGTGAAGCGCTTCGGCGGCCAGACCGTCAAGGCCGGCGAGATCCTGGTTCGCCAGCGCGGCACGCACTTCCACCCCGGCGTCAACGTCGGCCGTGGCGGCGACGACACGCTGTTCGCCCTCGAGGCGGGCGCGGTGCAGTTCGGCACCAAGCGTGGTCGCAAGACCGTCAACATCGTGGTGCCGGAGCCGGTGAACGCCTGACCGGCGCACCGGAGTTCACGCTCCACTAGCTTTCGAGCGGGTCAGGGTACTGAATGCCCTGGCCCGCTTTGCTGTTTTCAACACGAAGACGTGCAACATCAACGACTGAGTCCTGAAGGAGGATGATCACCGATATGTCCAAATTCATCGACCGTGTTGTTTTGCACGTTCGTGCGGGCAAGGGTGGGCACGGCTGTGCCTCGGTGCGCCGCGAGAAGTTCATGCCGTTGGGCGGCCCTGACGGCGGTAACGGCGGCAATGGCGGGGACGTGATCCTCGAGGTCGACCCGAACGTCCACACCCTGCTGGACTTCCACTTCCACCCGCATGCCAAGGGCGGCAACGGCAAGCCCGGCGAGGGCGGCAATCGCAATGGCAAGCAGGGCGAGAGCCTGCTGCTGAAGGTGCCGTCCGGCACCGTGGTCATGAGCACCGAGGGCGAGATCCTGGCCGATCTGGTCGGGGCGGGCTCGACCTTCGTGGCGGCCCAGGGCGGCCGCGGCGGCCTGGGCAATGCCGCGCTGGTGTCCAAGGCGCGCAAGGCCCCCGGTTTCGCGCTGGTCGGTGTGGACGGCGAAGAGCGCGATCTGGTGCTCGAACTGAAGTCGGTGGCGGATGTGGGCCTGGTGGGCTTCCCGTCGGCCGGCAAGTCCTCGCTCGTTTCGGTGCTCTCGGCGGCCAAGCCGAAGATCGCCGACTACCCGTTCACCACGCTGGTGCCGAATCTCGGTGTGGTGCAAGCGGGTGATACGACTTTCACCGTGGCCGATGTGCCCGGTCTGATTCCGGGCGCGAGCGAGGGCCGCGGCCTGGGCCTGGACTTCCTTCGGCATATCGAGCGGTGCGCGGTGCTCGCCCACGTGGTCGACTGCGCCACGCTGGAGCCCGGGCGTGACCCGATCTCCGATGTGGACGCGCTCGAGGCCGAACTGGCCGCGTACCAGCCCGCGCTGGCCGGCGACGCCGGTCTGGGTGATCTGGCGGATCGGCCGCGCGTGGTCGTGCTCAACAAGGCCGATATCCCCGATGCCGACGAGCTGGCCGAGTTCGTGCTGCCCGAGTTCGAGAAGCGCGGCTGGCCGGTCTTCAAGATCTCGGCGGTGAGCCGGGAAGGCTTGCGGCCGTTGACCTTCGCGCTCGCCGAGATGGTCGAGCAGTACCGCAAGGCGCATCCCGAGCCGGAGCCGAAGCGGCAGATCATCCGCCCGGTCGCCAAGGGCGACAGCGGATTCCGGGTGCTGCCCGATCCCGAGGTGGAGGGCGGCTTCATCGTCGTCGGCGAGCGGCCCGAGCGCTGGGTCAAGCAGACGCAGTTCGACAACGACGAGGCCGTGGGTTACCTGGCCGACCGCCTGGCCCGCCTCGGTGTCGAGGAGGAGCTGGTCAAGCTGGGCGCCGAGCCGGGCTGCTCGGTGACCATCGCGGACTACTGCTTCGATTGGGAGCCTTCGATTTCCGCCGGTGTGGAAACGCTGATGACCCGTCGCGGTGTGGACCCGCGCCTGGATCAGACCGAGCGCATCGGCGCGGCCGAGCGCAAGCACGCCTCGCGCGTGCGCCGCGGTCTGGTGACCGAGGACGGCGAGTAAACAGGATTCGGGTGCGACGGCGCTGCGGCGCCGCGGGCGAATTGAGGTGTGGTGCAAGTGAGTTCGGGTGGCACTCGGGTGACGGAGCTCGAAACCGGTTCCGGTTCCGGTGAACTGAGCGCGGCGCGGCAGGCGATCGCGTCGGCGCGCAGCGTCGTCGTGAAGATCGGCTCGTCGGCGCTGACCAGCCTGGAGGGTGGACTCGACACGGGTCGGCTGGACAAGCTGGCCGACGCGGTCGAGGCCCGCATGCGCGCGGGTTCGGATCTGGTCGTGGTGTCCTCCGGCGCCATCGGCGCGGGTATGGCTCCGCTCGGATTGTCCAAGCGGCCAAAGGATCTCGCGACCAAGCAGGCCGCCGCGAGCGTGGGGCAGCTGGCCCTGGCGCACGCCTGGGGCACCTCCTTCGCCCGCTACGACCGGGTCGTCGGCCAGGTGCTGTTGAGCGCCGGGGATTTCGGCCGCCGCGAACCGCACCGCAATGCCCAGCGCACCCTGGACCGCCTGCGGTCGCTGCACGCGATCGCGGTGGTGAACGAAAACGACACGGTCGCAACGGAAGAGATCCGTTTCGGCGACAACGACCGGCTCGCCGCGCTGGTCGCGCACCTGGTCGGCGCGGACGCGCTGATCCTGCTGTCGGATGTCGACGGTCTCTACGACGGCGACCCGCGCAAGGGTGACGCCAACTTCATTCCCGAGGTCCGCGGCAGCGCCGATCTGGACGGTGTGATCGCCGGCTCCGGTGGTGCGCTCGGCACCGGCGGGATGGCCTCCAAGCTCTCCGCCGCCCGCCTGGCCGCCGACGCCGGCGTGCCGGTGCTGCTGGCGGCGGCTTCCGATGCGGCCGCGGCCCTTTCGGGCGCGACGGTCGGCACCGCCTTCGCGGCCCGCCCGGTGCGGCTGTCGGCCCGCAAGTTCTGGGTCCGTCACGCCGCGGACTCCCGGGGCGCGGTGCATCTGGACGCTGGCGCGGTGGCCGCGGTGGCCGAGCGTCGCCATTCGCTGCTGGCCGCCGGGATCACCGAGGTGGTGGGTCACTTCTTCGGCGGTGACGTGATCGATCTGTTCGCGCCCGACGGCCGCCTGGTGGCCCGCGGGGTGGCCGCGTACGACAGTGACGAGCTGGAAACCATGAAGGGCCGCTCCACCTCCGACCTTCCGGACAGCATGCAGCGACCGGTGGTGCACGCCGACGATCTGGTCAAGGTGTAGCGCGGGCGAGCAGTCGGTTACGGCTGAATTGCGTTGGGGGAGAGGCGGAGTAACGGGGGAAACTGGGCGGTTTGGTTGAACCCGCGAGGGGCAGTCGGAGGG
>NZ_BAAFGR010000040.1:0-51464 GCF_041154655.1 Nocardia sp. JMUB6875 | reverse complement strand
GTGTAGAGCGCGACCCGGACGGGGGCCTGGCGGCGCAGGATTCGAGGATGAGGCCGAAGTCGGCGACGGTGACGCCGGGACGGAGGCGGCCGGATTCCTGGGCGCGGCGGAGGATTCGGGTGTTCAGGTCGGATGAGCGGTGGACCTCGGGGAGGATCGATTCGTCCGGGGTGAAGGTGCCCGCGAGGTGGACGACCAGGGAATGGACGTCCGCGTCGACCACTCGGCGCAGGAAGTCGGTCAGGACCGCCCAGCCGTCGGAATTCGACAGGGCCGCTTCGGCTTCCGCGTTGTAGCGGTGCAGGCCGTCGTAGCAGAGGGTGCGCAGCAGCTCCTCCTTGCTCGGGTAGCGGCGGTAGAGGGCGCTGATGCCGACGCCGGCGCGCTCGGCGACCGCGGAGATCGGGGCCTTCGGTTCGGCGAGGAAGACCTCGCGGGCGGCGGCGAGGATGACCTCGTCATTGCGGGCGGCCTGCGCCTTGCGACCGGGCAGGGCGCGCTGAGCTGCGGGTTCGGCTGTCTTCGGCATGAATTCAGAATACCACTTGAACGGAATGATCCGTTCCGCTACTCTTGAAACAGAACGAAACATTCCGTTCCAACAAGGAGAGCAAGATGAACGCCCAGTCCGCCACCGCAGCCATCCGCCCCTTCCGCATCGACGTCCCCCAGGCCCAGCTCGATGATCTGAACGAGCGGCTGCGCAAGGCGCTGTGGCCGAACGAGCTGCCGGGCGTGGGCGACGCGTACGGCGTCACCAAGGACCGCGTCCAGGCGCTCGCGCAGTACTGGCTGGAGGAGTTCGATTGGCGGGCACTGGAATCCGAGCTCAACGCCTACCCGCAGTTCACCACCGAGATCGAGGGCGAGGACATCCACTTCCTGCACGTGCGCTCGCCGCGCGAGGATGCCGTCCCGGCGATCCTGACCCACGGCTGGCCGGGCTCGATCCTGGAGTACCTGAAGGTCATCGAGCCGCTCACCAACCCGGCCGACGCCTCGGCCCCGGCCTTCCACCTCGTCATCCCGTCGCTGCCCGGCTTCGGCTTCTCCGGCCCGACCCGCTCGACCGGCTGGGGCACCCGCCGCACCGCCCGCGCCTGGGTGGAGCTGATGGACCGGCTCGGCTACGCGCGCTACGGCGCCATCGGCAATGACGCCGGCTCTATGGTGGTGCCGGAGATTGCCCGCATCGCGCCGGATCGGCTGCTGGGAGCCCATGTGACGCAGCTGTTCTCGTTCCCGTCGGGCGATCCGGCCGAGATGGCGGACCTGTCCGAGGAGGACCTGGCGGCGCTGGGCCACCTGCAGTGGTTCATGGACAACAAGTTCGCCTTCAACACCCTGCACAGCCAGCAGCCGCAGACCCTGGCCTTCGCCATCTCGGATTCGCCGGTCGGCCTGCTGGGCTGGAACTCTCAGCTCATGGGCGAGAGCCTGGACGCCGAGTTCATCGTCGGCAATACCGCGATCTACTGGCTGACCGGGACCGCCGCCTCGTCGATCCGCTTCTACTGGGAGGACGCCCACGACACCGAGCGCACCCCGGGCCCGACCACCGTGCCGCTGGCACTGGCCATGTTCAAGGGTGATTTCCAGTCGATCCGCCGGTTCGCCGATCGGGATCACAAGAACATCGTGAGCTGGCACGCCTACGACGTGCGGTCGATGCATTCGGAGAGCGCCAACGACGCCGCCGGGCACTACGCCGCGTACGAGGCGCCCGAGGTGCTGATCGCCGATATCCGCGAATTCTTCGCCCGGTTGAGCTGATTCGATGCCCGTGGCCCGCATCCCGACCGGATGCGGGCCACACGCATGCCTGGACCCTCCCGCATGTTCGCGAGACGCCGGGCGATGTTCCGCGAGCGGCTGCGTTGATGTACTGAATTCACCTTCGCAACAACGGAAAACACGAGGTGAGACACATGAAGGTCGCAATTTTCGGAGCCACCGGGACCATCGGTCGCCAGGTCGTCGCACGGGCCCTCGCGGCCGGGCACGAGGTGACCGTGCTGACGCGAAACGCCGCCAACCTGACCGTCAAAGACAAGCGACTGCGCGTCGAGGTCGGCGACGTCCTCGACCCCGCCGCGGTGGAGCGCACGGTCATCGGTCAGGACGCGGTCATCATCACGCTCGGCGCGGGCCGCAAGGGCGTCGTCAGGGCCGAGGGCACCCGCCGCATCATCGAGGCCATGGAGCGGACCGGCGTCAAGCGCCTGATCTGCCAGTCCTCACTCGGCGTCGGCGACAGCCGCGGCAACCTCAACTTCGTCTGGAAATACCTCATGTTCGGCATGCTGCTGCGCCAGGCCTACGCCGACCACGTGGTGCAGGAGCAGTATGTCCAGGCCAGCGATCTGGACTGGACCATCGTCCGCCCCAGCGCCTTCACCGACGGCCCGGCCACCGGCACCTACCGGCGCGGCTTCCCCGCCACGGAACCCGGTCTGTCCCTGAAGATCTCGCGCGCCGATATCGCGAACTTCCTGGTGGAACAGCTCACCGACGACACCTACCTGCGCCGCACGCCCGGCATCTCCAATTGATCCGGACTACGCGTGTTCGTGCACACCGCCCCAGGACGGGAAGGGATCCGGGTACCGCAGCCACGCCTGCGGCCCGGCTTCCAACTCGGCGTCGGTGAGCAGCGCGGAGTTCAGCAGATCCCGGACATGCGGCCGGTCCAGTTTGATGCCGATGAAGACGATCTCCTGACCGGGCGGCATGTCGAGGGCGTCCCAGTACGCGCCCGCCTCGAAGGTGAGGTTCGGGCCCGCCTGGGACCAGATGGCGGCCAGGCCGGGACGGCTCGCGAGCCAGAAGAAACCCTTGCTGCGTAGCAGTCTCTGGAGTTGCGCCAGGGCGGATTCGAGACGTTCGGGGTGGAAGGGGCGGTCGGCGGTGAAGGTGAGGCTGCTGATCCCGTATTCCTCGGTCTCGGGGGTGTGTCCGCCCGCCAATTCCTCGTCCCAGCCGTCGAATTGGGCCGCGAGGTCCGGGTTGTAGCGGCCGGTGTCGAGAACGTCGGCCAGGTCCACGACGCCGTGGGCCGAATGCACGATCCGGGCAGTCGGATTCAGCCGGCGGATCGTGGCCTCCACCGTCCCGAGGGCATTCGCGCTGACGAGGTCGGTCTTGTTGAGCACCAGGACATTCGCGAACTCCACCTGATCGACCAGCAGATCGGCGATGGTGCACGCATCCCCTTCTCCCGCTTGCAGATCCCGCTCCGCGAGGGCCTGGCCCTTCACCACCTCGGCGAGGAACGTCGAGCAGTCGACCACCGTCACCATGGTGTCCAGCCGTGCCAGCTCGCCCAGCCGGAAGCCGTCTTCGAACTCCCACTCGAAGGTGGCCGCCACCGGCATGGGTTCGGAGATGCCGGTGGATTCGATGACCAGCGAATCGAATCGACCCTCCCGCGCCAGCTTGCCCACCGATTCGATGAGGTCCTCGCGCAGCGTGCAGCAGATGCAGCCGTTGGTGAGCTCGACCAGACGCTCCTCGGTCCGGTCCAGGTGTCCCTGACCCGCGACCAGGGCGGCGTCGATGTTCACCTCGCTCATGTCGTTCACGATGACCGCCACCCGGCGGCCGTCCCGGTTGGCCAGGATGTGGTTGAGCAGCGTCGTCTTCCCCGCTCCGAGGAAGCCGGACAGCACGGTCACGGGCAGCGGGTTCTGAATGGGCTCCGAAGTCATGCGGTTAATGATAACGGTTTTCATTTAGGGTGGGTATCGCGGCCCGATTCGTCCCCACTAGGGTCTGTGACGTGGAACTCCTACCGCTTGCACCGAACGGCACCACCCCGGTTCGCGCCCTCACCATCGCGGGCACCGACTCCGGCGGCGGCGCGGGCATCCAGGCCGACTCCCGCACCATGGCCATGTGCGGCGTGCACGCCTGCGTGGCGGTGGCCGCGGTGACCGTGCAGAACACCCTCGGCGTCAGCGGGTTCCACGAGATCCCGCCGCAGGTCGTGGCCGATCAGGTGCGAACCGTGGTGGGCGACATCGGAATCGGCGCGGCCAAGACCGGCATGCTGGCCTCCACCGCCATCATCGAGGCGGTCGCGGGCGTGTGCCGCGAGGTCGGCATCGGGCGCGACGGCGAGATCCCGCTGGTCGTGGACCCGGTCGCCGCCTCCATGCACGGCGACGCCCTGCTGCACGCCGAGGCCCTGGACGCCGTGCGCAACACGCTGATTCCACTGGCCACCGTGGTCACCCCCAATCTCGACGAGGTCCGGCTCATCACCGGCATCGACGTGGTGGACGACGGCTCCGCGCGCAAGGCCGCCGAATCGCTGATCGCGCTGGGCCCGCGCTGGGCCATCGTCAAGGGCGGTCACCTGCGCACCTCCGAACAGTCCACCGATCTGCTCTTCGACGGCGACACCTTCCACGAGCTCCCGGCCAAGCGGCTCAACACCGGCAACGATCACGGCGGCGGCGACACCCTGGCGGCCGCCATCTGCTGCGCACTGGCACACGGCTATTCGGTCCCGGACGCGGTCGCCTTTGCCAAGGAGTGGACCTTCCGCAGTCTGGAGGCGTCCTACGACCTGGGCGCGGGCCACGGTCCGGTCTCGCCGCTGTGGCGGCTGCACCTCGGACCCCGCTAGCCGAGGCACCCACGGCCACAACGCCGCTCCGCTCCCAGGAACCTCCCAGGCGGGACGCAGATTGATGTGAGTCTGGTGATCGAGATTGGTCACCATGAACGACACCGTGACCGCCGTGCGGGCGGCGGAACCCGCAGCAGCAGTGACCGCGCCCGTGGTGGATGTGGTCGTTCCGGTCTACAACGAAGAGGTCGACCTCGGGCCGTGCGTGCGCAGACTGCACGCGTTCCTTACCCTCGGCTTCCCGTTCACGGCGCGAATCACCATCGCCGACAACGCTTCCACGGACGGCACACTGGCGGTGGCGAAGCAGCTGGCCGATCAGCTGGACGGCGTGCGCGTGGTGCACTTGGACCGCAAGGGCCGCGGGCGGGCGCTGCGCGAGGTGTGGCAGTCCTCCGACGCACAGGTCGTCGCCTACATGGACGTGGACCTGTCCACCGATCTGAACGCGCTGCTGCCGCTGGTCGCGCCGCTGGTGTCCGGGCATTCGGACGTGGCCATCGGCACCCGGCTGGCCTCCTCGTCGCGGGTGGTGCGCGGACCCAAGCGCGAGATCATCTCCCGCTGCTACAACCTCATCCTGCGTACCTCGCTGCAGGCCAAGTTCTCCGACGCGCAATGCGGGTTCAAGGCCATGCGCTCCCAGGTGGCCAGGCTGGTGCTGCCGCTGGTCGAGGACGGCGAATGGTTCTTCGACACCGAACTGCTGGTGCTGGCCGAACGGATCGGGCTGCGCATTCACGAGGTGCCGGTGGACTGGATCGACGACCCGGACTCGCGGGTGGACATCGTCGATACCGCCCGCAAGGACCTGCGGGGCATCTGGCGGGTCGGCCGCGCGCTGACCACCGGGCGGCTGCCCATCAACGACCTGCGCGCCGCCATCGGGCGGGAGCCGCTGGTCGAGGGGGTGCCGTTGGGCATGATCGGGCAGCTGGTGCGGTTCGGCATTGTCGGCGTCACCTCGACGCTCGCCTATCTGCTGCTCTATGTTGTGCTGCAAGGGATCACGGGCGCGCAGGCGGCCAACTTCCTGGCGCTGCTGATCACCGCGATCGGCAATACCGCGGCCAACCGGGCCTTCACCTTCGGGGTACGCGGATCCAATCAGGCTGTCTCGCATCACTTCCAGGGTCTGGTCATCTTCGGCGTCGGCCTGGCGCTGACCAGCGGATCATTGTTCGCCCTGCACCACTGGGCTCCGGACGCGTCGGTCCATCTCGAACTGCTGGTGCTGGTGGTCGCCAACCTGGTCGCCACACTGCTGCGGTTCGTCGGCCTGCGCTGGGTCTTCCGCAATGCCGGGCGCACCGCGACGGAGGAGGTCCGATGACCGCGACACTGAACGAACCCCGGCTCACCCCGCCACCGGCCGAGCCGCCCGCGGCCCGCACCGACCGGCGGGAGTGGCTGGCGCTGGCGGCGCTGCTCATCGGCACCGGCATCGCCTACATCTGGAATCTGTCCGCCAACGGCTGGGCGAATTCCTTCTACGCCGCCGCGGTGCAGGCGGGTTCGGTGTCGTGGAAGGCGTTCTTCTTCGGCTCCTCTGATGCCGCCAACTCCATCACCGTGGACAAGACGCCACTGTCGTTGTGGCCCATGGAGATCAGCGTGCGGATCTTCGGATTGCACAGCTGGAGCATGCTGTTGCCGCAGGCCCTGCTGGGCGTGGCATCGGTGGCGCTGCTGTGGGCGATCGTGCGGCGCAATTTCGGGGCGAGCGCGGGACTGCTCGCGGGTCTGGTGCTGGCGCTGACTCCCATTGCGGCCGTGATGTTCCGGTTCAACAACCCGGACGCGATGCTGGTGTTCCTCATGCTGGCCGCGGCCTGGGCCATGACCCGCGCGGTGGCCGACGGACGCTGGCGCTGGCTGTTGCTGACCGGCGCGTTCATCGGACTCGGCTTCCTGGCCAAGCAATTGCAGGTGCTGCTGGTGGTGCCCGCGCTCGCGCTGACCTACCTGATCGCGGGGCCGCCGAAGCTGGGCAAGCGCATCGCGCAACTGTTCGGCGCGCTCGCGGGCCTGGTAATCGGCGCCGGCTGGTGGGTGCTGCTGGCCGAACTGTGGCCCGCCTCGGATCGGCCGTACTTCGGTGGCTCGCAGCACAATTCGATCATCGAACTGACCCTCGGCTACAACGGCCTGGGCCGCCTGAACGGCGACGAGACCGGCAGCGTCGGCGGCTTCGGCGGCGGCGAGCAGCTGCCGACCGGCGGTGGCGGCATGTGGGGCTCACCCGGCATCGACCGGCTCTTCCAGCCGCAGCAGGCCGGTCAGATCGCCTGGCTCATCCCGGCCGCACTGGTCCTGCTGGTCGTGGGTATCGCCCTGCGCGGCAAGCTGACCCGCACCGATCCGCGGCGGGCGACGCTGGTCCTGTTCGGCGGCTGGCTGCTGGGCACCGGTCTGGTGTTCAGCTTCATGAAGGGCATCTTCCACCCGTACTACACGGTGGCCCTGGCACCCGGCGTGGCGGCGCTGATCGGCGCGGGCTCGGTACTGGCGTGGCAGCACCGCGACCGCCCGTGGGTGCGTCTGTCCGCCGCTCTGGCACTCGCGCTGACCACCGCGACCGCATGGATCATCCTGTCCCGCAGCACTTCCTTCGTGCCGTGGCTGCGATGGGTGATCCTGGTGGGCGGCATCGTCGGGACCGTGCTGTTGCTCATCCGCCTGCCCCGCAGGGCGGCACTGGCCTCCGCGTCGGCCGCACTGTTGGTGGGCCTGGCCGGACCGGCCGCCTACGCGATCGACGGCATCGCCACGGCGCATCAGGGTCCGATGCCCTCGGCCGGACCCGCGGTGCGCGGCGGCTTCGGCCCCGGCGGCCCGCACGGCGGCGGCGACCGCCCGAACGGCATGCCCGGCAATAGATTCGAAGCGGGCGGCCCCGGCGAGTTCGGCGGCGCGGGCAACATGATGATGGCGAGCAAGCCGAGCGCCGAGGTCACCGCCCTGCTGAAGGCCGACGGCTCCGACTACACCTGGGTGGCGGCCACCGTCAGCTCCAACTCGGCGGCCGGTTTCCAGCTGGCGACCCAGTTGCCGGTCATGCCGGTCGGCGGCTTCAATGGCAGCGACCCGTCCCCCACCCTGGCCCAGTTCCAGGAGTACGTCCAGGTGGGCCGCATCCACTACTTCATCGCGGGTAGCCAGATGGGCGGCGACCGCGGCGGCAACGGCAGCACCAAGAGCCAGAGCTCCCAAATCACCGCCTGGGTCAAGGACCACTTCAACTCCCAAGAGGTGGACGGCATCACCCTCTACGACCTGACCTCCCCCAAGACCACATAACCGGTGTGCGGCGGTGATCCCGGTCCGCCGCAACTGATCTCACTCATCGATAAGCTGAATGTGACGCCCGTCACGATCCAGGGACCCCGCATGAGCACGCACCCCCTCAGCGATGAGCACCGAGAAGCCTTCTGGCGCAGGTCCGGCTGGGATCCGGACCTGCCGACCGCGGAGCGCGAAGCCATCGAACGCCGCTGGGACGACGAATCCATCGACCTGGCAGAGATATTCGGCTTCTGACCGACCGCCGTACGCGTCAGCGACCGAGGGTGGCGATGGCCTTTTCGATGCGGCGCTGGCGGGTTTCGGGCTTCTTCGCGCTCTCGATGGCGTGGACGTGTTCGCGCTTACGGCTGTGGGAGAGGCGGTCGTAGGCGGCGCGGGCGGCGGGATCGGCGTCGAGAGCCTGGGCGAAGTCCGCGGGTTCGACGACGACGCGGGGCTCGGTGTCGAGTTCCAGGTCGACCTCGACCTCCTCGCCGATCTCGACGCCCGCGGCCTGCCGGTTGGCGTTGCTGAGGCCGAGCAGGTAGCGGCCGCGCATCAGGGCGACCCGGCTCTTCCAGGTGTGCCCGTTGAGCGTGATGGTCACCGGCGGCCGCGCACCCTCGCCCAGCGCCTCCACCACCTCGGGCGGAACCTCCAGGCCGCGCATGGGCTCGGGGGGCTCGACGTGGGTGCGGAACTTCATGATCTGTCTCCTGTCGGTCGGGTCAAGGCGAAAACTACTCGGCGCGGGGCTGATCAGGCCGTCGCCTCCCAGACGAAGCCGTCGGGGTCGGTGAAGGAGCCGATGCCGCTGTCCATGACGATGCGGTGGGATCCGGTGCCCTCCAGGGGGACTCCCGCCTCCTTGGCGGCGGCCTTGCGGGGGTACAGGGCGAGGGTGATCGGGGAGCTCGGGTTCGCGAACTCGGCGTACTTGCCGCCGAAGCTCCGCGATGCGGTCAGGCCGCGGTCCGTGTAGAACTGCTTGCTGGCCTTCACATCCGATACGCCCATGAGCAGCACGACGTCGTCGACCTCGCGGGTGAAGGGGGCCTCGTCCTTCTTCTTGGAGGTGGCGATCTTCCAGATCGTGCCCTCGGGGGCCTGCACCACCGCGCCGTAGCCCCACAGGTTCTTCTTCGCGGGCTTGAGGACGGTGAAGCCGGCGTCGACGGCGGTGCCGACCAGGCTGTCGACGGTGGAGGGCTGTGAGACCACCAGGGAGAGCAGGAATCCGCGGAAGCCGGTGCTGGGGGTCTCCGAGGCCCGGAAGCCGAGGCGGTCGCCGAGGCCGAAGGCAGCTTCGTAGATCGCGGCGGAGGCCTCAGGGTCGGCCACCTCGAGCTGGACGTTGATATCGGTGCTGGTGTTCGCGTTGATTTCCATGCCCATAACGCTAAATTCGCAGCGCGCCGGTCACATCCGTGCCGACCACGGAACCCACCACTGAGACTCGGTGGGTGGTCCGGTCAGCGGGTGGCGGTCAGGGCGGTGTGGAGCGTGGCCGACCACTGGGCCACGATCTCCTTGCGGCGCAGGGAGTCGTCGGTGAGGACGTCGGCCAGGCCGAGGCCGCGGGCCAGGTCCAGGGTGGCCTGGACCAGGTGGTGGGCCACCGGATCGGAGTCGTCGACGCCGAGCGCCTCGACGGCCATGCGGTGCGAGATGCGGCCGAAGCGGGCCTCCATGGGCACGATTCGTTCGCGCAGGGCCGGGTCGGCGGCGGCATGGGTCCAGACCTGCAGGGCCGCCTTGAACAGCGGGCTGGTGTAGGACTCGACCAGGCCCGAGACCACGGCCTCGGTGCGGGCGACGCCCTCGGCCACCTCGGCAACCGCGAGGGCGTCGGCCTTGGCCTGATCCATCCGGGTTTCGAACATGTACTCGAGGGCGGCGGTGATCAGGTCTTCCCGGGTGGGGAAATGATGCTGGGCGGCACCGCGCGACACCCCGGCGCGTTCGGCGACCACGGCGACCGTGGCGGCCGCCCAGCCCGTCTGGGCCAGGCAGTCGATGGTCGCTTCCAGCAGCCGCTGCCGGGTGGCCCGGCTGCGGTCCTGCTTGGGTTCGTGGGGTGTCGCCATGGTTGCCTATTCTGCCGAGTTGTCTATTCCGCCCAACTCGCCGGGCGGCGCTGCATGAACGCGGTGATGCCCTCGATCACCTCCGGCGTGCCGAAGAAGCTCGCCGAACGCTTGGCCAGGTCCTCGGCGGACCGGTCGAAGGCGGCCAGCAGCTCGGCATTGACGAGCGCCTTGGCCTCGGCCAGGCCCTGCGGCGCGCCCTTGCGCAGTTCGCCGCGCAGGCGGGCGGTCTCGGCGGCCGGGTCCGCGGCCACCACGGTGACCAGGCCGACCCGTTCGGCCTCGGCGGCGTCGAAGATCTCGCCGGTCGAGAAGTAGCGCGCCGCCGCCCGCGGGGACATGCGGGGCAGCAGGGTCAGCGAGATCATGAACGGGGCCAGGCCGATGCGCACCTCGGTCAGGCCGAAACTGCTCTCCGGCCCGGCGACCACCAGATCGCAGGCGGCGATGATGCCCATGCCGCCCGCCCGCACATTGCCGTTCACCTGCGCCACAACGGGTTTCGGCATGGCTAGGATGTCGCGCAGCACCGAGATCATCCAGCGGGTGCGGATATCGGCGGCGGCCGCCGGGTCGGCGTCCACCGCCTCCTTGAGATCCGCGCCCGCGCAGAAGGTGTTGCCGGTGTGGGTGAGCACCACGCCGCGCACGGCGTCGTCGGCGGCCGCCCGGCCCAGGCCTTCGAGCAATTCCGACACCAGCCGCGACGACAGCGCGTTGCGGTTGTGCGGGGAATCCAGTGTGAGCGTGGCGAATCCGTCCGCCACCTCGTAGCGGACGAACGGGCCCGCGGGCGCGTCGCTCATCAGTAGGACCTCGGCAATCCCAGCGAATGCTGCGCGACGAAGTTCAGGATCATCTCGCGGCTGACCGGGGCGACCCGGGCGATGCGGGCGGCGGCCAGCATGCCCGCCAGGCCGACATCGGAGGTCAGGCCGGAGCCGCCGTGGGTCTGGATCGCCTGATCGAGGGCCTTGATACTGGCCTCGGCCGCAGCGTATTTCGCCATATTGGCGGCCTCGGCGGCACCGAAGTCGTCGCCGGAGTCGTAGAGGAACGCGGCCTTCTGCATCATGACCTTGGCCAGTTCCAGCTCGATCTTCACCTGGGCCAGCGGATGCGAGATGCCCTGGTGCGAGCCGATCGGCGCGCCCTTCCACACCGCGCGCTCCTTGGCGTACTTCACCGCCGCGTCGATGGCGTAGCGGCCCATGCCGACCGCCATGGCCGCGCCCATGATCCGCTCCGGGTTCAGCCCCGCGAACAGCTGCGCGATGGCCGCGTCCTCCTGGCCGACCAGGGCGGTGGCGGGCAGCCGGACCTCGTCGAGGAACAGCGTGAACTGGTTGTCCGGCTCGATGATGTCCATCTCCTGCTTCGTCTTCACGAAGCCGGGGGTGTCGACGGGGACGATGAACAGCGCGGGCTGCAGGTTGCCGGTCTTGGCGTTCTCCGAGCGCGCCACGATGAGCACGGCCTCGGCCTGGTCCACGCCGGAGATGAAGATCTTGCGGCCGTTGAGGATCCAGTCCTCGCCGTCGCGCCGCGCGGTGGTGGTGATCTTGTGCGAGTTGGAGCCCGCGTCCGGCTCGGTGATACCGAAGACCATCTTGCCGCTGCCGTCGGCCAGCTTGGTCAGCCACTCCTGCTTCTGCGCCTCGGTGCCGTACTTGGTGATGATGGTGCCGCAGATGGCGGGCGAGACCACCATGAGCAGCAGACCGCAGCCCTGCGCCGCCAATTCCTCCTGCACGAGGGCGAGTTCGTAGATGCCCGCGCCACCGCCGCCGTACTCCTCGGGCAGGTTCACGCCCAGGAAGCCGAGCTTGCCCGCCTCGTCCCAGAGCTCGTCGAAGGGCTCGTTGCGGCGCGCCTTCGGACCCGCGTAGTCGCGGAAGTTGTACTTGGCGGCCAGTTTGGCCACCGCCGCGCGCAGCGCCTTCTGCTCGTCGGTTTCGATGAAACTCATTGCCTACTCCTGCTCTTCGCTCTGCGCGGTGGCTTCTTCGCTGTGCACGATGGCCAAAACTGCGCCGACCTCGACCTGCTGGCCGGCGGAAACGTTCAATTCGGCGAGGACGCCCGCGGCGGGCGCGGCAATGGTGTGCTCCATCTTCATCGCCTCCAGCCACAGGATCGGCTGGCCCTTCTCGACCCGATCGCCGACCGCCGCGCCCAGGCGGATGACCGCGCCCGGCATCGGGGCCAGCAGCGAACCCTCCGCCACCTGGTCGGCCGGATCCTCGAAGCGCGGCAGGCGACGCACGGCCACCGGGCCGAGCGGGGAGTCGACCGCCACCAGGTCGCCGTAGCGGGCGATCTCGAAGCGGCGGCGCACCGGACCGCGTTCGCCGGGCACCTGGAGAATCACCAGATCCGGTGTGGCCTCGACCAATTCGAGCCCGTCCCGGCCCTCGACCTCGAGTCCGGCGCGGGTGAGGCGGTAGCGCACCTCGTGCTTGCCGGTCAGCCGGGATTCGTAGGATTTGGACTGCGGCTGCGACGGCAGATTGCGCCAGCCGCTGGGCAGGCCGCGGCCGATCCGGGCCGACTGCCGATTGGCGGCGGCGTCGGACAGCGCGGCCGCGACGATCGCCAGCTTCTCGTCGTCCTCGGACACCAGTGGGGCGGAGAGATTTTCGAGATCGTGCGTCGCGAAGAACGCGGTATCGGTGTCGCCCGCCAGGAACGCCGGATGCCGCAGCACCCGCACCAGCAGATCGCGGTTGGTGACCAGGCCGTGAATGTTGGCCCGCTGCAACGCGCTCGCCAGCAGGTGCGCGGCCTCGTCGCGGGTGTCGGCGAAGGAGATGACCTTCGACAGCATCGGGTCGTAGTGCACCCCGACCACCGAACCGTCCACCACACCGGTGTCCAGGCGCACACCCGGCTCGGTCAGCACGGTGAATTCGCCCAGGGTGCCCGGGATGTCGAGCTTGTGCACCGGACCGGACTGCGGCTGCCAGTCGTGCGCGGGATCCTCGGCGTACAGCCGCACCTCGATGGAGTGGCCGCGCATCTCCGGCTGCCGCGCGGGCAGCGGGCGACCGGCCGCGACCTGCAACTGCAGGCGCACCAGATCCAGGCCGGTGACCTGCTCGGTGACCGGATGTTCCACCTGCAGACGGGTATTCATCTCCAGGAAGAAGAAGTCGCCCTTCTCGTCGGCCAGGAATTCGACGGTGCCAGCACCCTCGTAACCGATGGCCTCCGACGCCAGCCGGGCCGCCTCGAACAGCCGCGCCCGCATCCCGTCGATCTTCTCGACCAGCGGCGACGGAGCCTCCTCGACCACCTTCTGATGGCGGCGCTGAATCGAGCACTCGCGCTCGCCGACCGCCCACACCGTCCCGTGGGTGTCGGCCATGACCTGCACCTCGATGTGGCGGCCGGTCTCCAGGTAGCGCTCGCAGAACACGGTCGGATCGCCGAAGGCGGACTGGGCTTCCCGCTGCGCGGCCTCGATCTGATCGTTCAGATCCGCGACATCGCGCACCACGCGCATGCCGCGACCGCCACCACCGGCGGACGCCTTGATCAGCACCGGCAGCATGTCGGCGGTGACCTCGGCCGGGTCCAGTTGCTTCAAGACGGGAACTCCGGCGGCGTCCATCATCTTCTTGGACTCGACCTTGGAGCCCATCTGCTCGATGGCCGCGACCGGCGGGCCGATCCAGGTGAGTCCGGCGGCCTGCACGGCCTGTGCGAATTCGGCGTTCTCGGAAAGGAATCCGTAACCGGGGTGGATGGCGTCGGCACCGGCGGCCAGCGCGGCCTCGATGATCAACTCGCCGCGCAGGTAGGTCTCACCGGGGGTATTGCCGGGCAGGCGGATCGCCGCATCGGCCTCGGCCACGTGCGGAGCGTTCGCGTCGGCATCCGAATAGACCGCGGTGGTCGCGATGCCCATGCGACGGCAGGTGGCGAAAACCCGTCGCGCGATCTCGCCACGGTTGGCGACCAGAACGTTGGTGATGCTCATATCGGGCCTCACATCCGGAAGACGCCGAAGCCCTCGGCGCCCTTGATCGGGGCATTGTGAATGGCGGACAAGGCCATTCCCAATACCGTGCGGGTGTCGCGGGGATCGATGACGCCGTCGTCGTAGAGGCGGCCCGACATGAACATGGGCAGCGATTCGGCCTCGATCTGCGCCTCGATCATGGCGCGCAGCCCGGCGTCCTGCTCCTCGTTGAACGGGATGCCGCGCGCCTCGTTGGCGGCCCGGCCCACGATGGAGATGACACCCGCCAGCTGCGCACCGCCCATGACGGCGGATTTCGCACTGGGCCAGGCGAAGACGAAGCGCGGATCGTAGGCGCGACCGCACATGCCGTAGTGCCCGGCGCCGTAGGAGGCGCCCATGAGCAGCGAGATGTGCGGGACCTTCGAGTTCGAGACCGCGTTGATCATCATCGCGCCGTGCTTGATGATGCCCTTCTGCTCGTACTCCTTGCCGACCATGTAGCCGGTGGTGTTGTGCAGGAACAGCAGTGGCGTGTTCTTCTGGTTGGCCAGCTGAATGAACTGCGCGGCCTTCTGCGCTTCCTCGGAGAACAGCACGCCGCGCGCGTTGGCGAGGATGCCGACCGGATACCCGTGCAGCTCCGCCCATCCCGTGACCAGGCTGGAACCGTAGAGCGGCTTGAACTCGTCGAAGTCGGAGCCGTCCACCACGCGGGCGATGACCTCGCGCGGATCGAACGGGATCTTGAGATCGCCCGGCACGATGCCGAGCAGCTCCTCCTGGTCGTAGAGCGGCTCGATGACCTGATCGACCGGACGCGCCGCCGGACCCTGCTTCTGCCAGTTCAGGCGCTTGACGATGGACCGGCCCAGCCGGATCGCGTCCTGCTCGTCCACGGCCAGGTAATCCGCCAAACCCGATACCCGAGCGTGCATTTCGGCACCACCCAGCGACTCGTCGTCGGATTCCTCACCGGTGGCCATCTTCACCAGCGGCGGCCCGCCCAGGAACACCTTGGAGCGCTCCTTGATCATGACCGTGTAGTCCGACATGCCCGGGATGTACGCGCCACCGGCGGTCGAATTGCCGAAAACCAGTGCGATGGTGGGGATTCCGGCCGCCGAGAGCCGGGTCAGGTCCCGGAACATGCGCCCGCCGGGAACGAAGACCTCTTTCTGCGTCGGCAGATCCGCGCCGCCCGACTCCACCAGCCCGATCACCGGCAGCCGGTTCTCCAGCGCGATGTCGTTCATGCGCAGGTTCTTCCGCAGCGTCCACGGATTCGAGGTGCCGCCGCGCACGGTCGGATCCGGCGCCACGATCATGCACTCGACGCCCTCGACAATGCCGATGCCCGCGATCACGCTCGCGCCCACGTGGAAGTCGCTGCCCCAGGCGGCCAGCGGGGCCAGCTCCAGGAACGGCGAATCCTCGTCGATGAGCAGCTCGATGCGCTCGCGCGCGGTCAGCTTGCCGCGCTTGCGATGCCGCGCCATCTTGTCCGGGCCGCCGCCCGCGATGTTCTTGGCGTACTCGGCCTCCACCTCGGCGAGCTTGCCGGTCATGGCCTCGGCGGCGGCCTGATAGTCCGCCGAATTCGGGTCTACGGAAGTGCGCAGAATACTCAAGACTGGAACCCCAATCGCTTGGCCGCGAGGCTGGTCAGGATCTCGTTGGTGCCGCCGCCGATGCCCAGGATTCGGACATCCCGGTAATGGCGTTCGACCTCGGACTCACGCATGTAGCCGAGGCCGCCGAAGAGCTGCACGGCCTGGTGCGCGACCCATTCGGCCGTTTCTACGGCGGTGTTCTTGGCGAAGCAGACCTCGGCGATCAGATCGGTCTCCCCGTGCGCGGCGCGCTCCACCACATGATGGGTGTAGACGCGGGCGACATCTATGCGACGCGCCATCTCGGACAGGGTGTTCTGCACGGCCTGGCGGCTGATCAGCGGGCGGCCGAAGGTCTCGCGATCCCGGCACCACTGCAGCGTCAGGTCCAGGCAGCGCTGCGCGTGCCCGTACGCCTGCGCGGCCAGACCCACCCGCTCGCTCACGAAAGCCTGTGCGATCTGGGAGAATCCGGAGTTCTCCGGGCCGACCAGATTCGAAACCGGCACCCGCACATCCACATACGACAGCTCGGCGGTATCGGAGGCCAGCCAGCCCATCTTCTCCAGCTTGCGGCTGACCGTGAATCCGGGCGTGCCCTTCTCCACCACCAGCAGCGAAACACCGGCCGCGCCGGAGCCACCCGTGCGCACGGCGGTCACCACGTAGTCGGCGCGCACGCCCGAGGTGATGAAGGTCTTGGCTCCGTTCACGATGAACTCGTCGCCATCCCGCACCGCGCTGGTGCGCAGATGCCCGACATCCGACCCGCCGCCCGGCTCGGTAATGGCCAGCGAACCGATCTTCTCCCCCGCCAGCGTCGGCTTCACCCAGCGCTCGATGTGCTCGGGATTCCCGGACGCGACGATGTGCGGCACCGCGATCCCGCACGTGAACAGCGAGGCGAACAGCCCGCCCGAGCAGCCCGCGTAGTGCATCTCCTCGCACACGATGGCCGCGTCGATGCCGTCGCCGCCGGAACCGCCCACGGCTTCGGGGAATTGGATGCCCAGCAGTCCCAGCGCGCCCGCCTTCTTGTGCAGATCGCGCGGGATCTCCCCCGCCCGCTCCCACTCGTCGAGGTACGGCAGCACCTCGCGTTCGGCGAAACCGCGCACGGTGGCGCGTAATTCGCGTCGCTCCGGCGTGCTCCAGGGATTCACATAGCTCATGGCAGCAACTCCACAGGAATTTCGATGTGCCGGGCCCGCAGCCATTCCCCGAGCCCCTTGGCCTGCGGATCGAAGCGCGCCTGATAGGCCACGCCCTCCCCGAGCAGACCCTCGACAATGAAGTTCAGCGCCCGCAGCTTCGGCAGCACGTGCCGGGTGACGGGCAGTTTGGCGGTCTCGGGCAGCAGCAGGCGCAGCTCGTCGACGGTCAGCGCGTGCACCAGCCAGCGCCACTGCTCGTCGGTGCGCACCCAGACGCCGATATTGGCGTTGCCGCCCTTGTCGCCGCTGCGGGCCAGCGCGATGGTGCCCAGCGGCACCCGCTTGGTCTCGCCCACCGGAAGCGGCTGCGGCAGTAGCGGTTCCGCGACCTCGGCCAATTCCAGCGTCTCGGCGGCGGGCACGATGTCGGCCTCGTCGCCGTTCGGCAGGACGACCTTGTGCGGGACCAGGGCCGAATCCACGTAGCCCGGCTTGAAAACGCCGTACGGGCCGCCGTTTCCGGGCGGCGAGGTCAGCGAGAAGCCCGCGTAGCTGGCCAGCGCCAATTCCACCGCGACACTCGAGAAGGCGCGCCCCACCTTGTTCGGATCGGGATCGCGCACCACACACCGCAACAGCGCGCTGGCCTGCTCCTCGGTCTCGGCGTCCGGCCGATCCAGCCGGGCCAGGGTCCAGTCCAGTTCGGCGGGCCGCTGCGGCAGCCAGGACTCCAGCTGTCGCTGCGCCAGTGCGGCTTTGGCCTCGATATCCAGGCCGGTGAGGATGAATTCCATCTCGTTGCGGAAGCCGCCGATGGTATTGATCGACACCTTGGTGCGCGGCGGCGGCGCCTCACCGGTGACCCCGCTGATCAGCACCCGATCCGGGCCCTGCTGGCTCACCTCGATGGTGTCCAGGCGCGTGGTCACATCCGGGCCCGCGTAGCGCGCGCCCTGAATCTCGTACATGAGCTGGGCTTTCACCGTGTCCACGGTGACCGCGCCGCCGGTGCCCGCGTGCTTGGTGATCACACTGCTGCCGTCGCGCCGCACCTCGGCGATCGGGAAGCCCGGCCGGCCCATATCGGCGATCTCGGTGAAGAAGGCATAGTTGCCGCCGGTGGCCTGCGTGCTGCACTCGATCACGTGCCCCGCCACCACGGCCCCGGCCAGCGCGTCGTAATCGGTTCGGCCCCAGCCGAAGTGCGCGGCGGCCGGTCCCACCACCAGCGAGGCGTCGGTGACGCGCCCGGTCACCACGATGTCCGCGCCCGCGTTCAGCCCCGCGGCGATGCCCCACGCGCCCAGGTAGGCATTGGCCGTGAGCGGCGTGCCCAGCCCGAGCTCGGCGGCCCGCGGCAGCAGATCGTCACCGGTCACATACGCGACTTCCGGTGCCAGGCCCAGCTTTTCGGCCACCTCGGAAATGCGCCGCGCCAGCCCCGCGGGATTCAGCCCGCCCGCGTTCACGACGATCTTCACGCCCTGGTCGAGAGCGAGCCCGAGACTGCTCTCCAACTGCTTCACAAAGGTCTTGGCGTACCCGAGATTCGGATCCTTCATGCGATCCCGCCCCAGGATCAGCATGGTGAGCTCGGCCAGATAGTCCCCGGTCAATACGTCGAGCTGCCCGCCCTCGAGCATCTCCCGCATGGCGCTCGATCGATCGCCGTAGAACCCGGAACAGTTGCCGATCCGGATGACATCCGGAGTGTCGGCGAGCTGACTCATGAAGGGCCTCCTGTGCACACCCACTCTTGTCATGGGCGCAGCCGGCGCAGCCTCGGCGCTGCGGTCGGTTACAGGGTCACATCCACCCCCGAAAAAAGCAAGCCCGCGTGCTTGTTATTTGGAAGAATCCCAGGTGGGGACCGGTGCCCGGTGTCGCGGCAACTGTCAGGCAGACTGATCGCGTGTCCACAGACGTCACCGCGATCGTGCTGCTCGCCCTCGCCGGATTCCTGCTCGGCGGGGCCTATTCGCTGTTCAAGAACTCGCGCCCGGTAGCCATCGCGCTCGGCGCCTGCGGCGTCCTCGCGGCGGTGGGCGCGATTCTCTACATGACGAGCTGACCGTCAGGGGGCTTCCCCTGAAACCCCTTATTCCGCTTCGAGGCGGAAGATTCGCAGATCCTCCGGCACACCGCTCAACGGCGCCGCGAAGAAGCTGCGGCGGTAGGGCTTGATGCCCAGGCCGAGTTCCTCGAGGGTCTCCGGCTTCAGCGCGTCCAGCGTCGCGCCCGAGAGCATGGTGTTGCCATTGCCGCCCGCCTCCATCACGCGCGCGGCGATATTCACGTCGATGCCGAGCCAGTCGCCGCCGATCTCGCGCGGGCTGCCGGTGTGCATGCCCAGGCGCATCTGCGGACGATAGCCGTCCACCGACACCGCCGTCAGATTCTCCTTGGCGGCCACCGCGGCCCGCACCGCGCGATCCGCGGACGGGAAGATGGCCATCACACCGTCGCCCATGCGCTTGACCACCTGGCCGCCGCGATCCACGATCGGCGGCTCGATGGCCTTGGCCACCCGGCGCAGCAGATCCAGCGTCACCTCGTCGCCGACCGTCAGCGACCAGCTCGAGAACGCCACCAGATCGGTGAACATGATGGTGATCTCCTGCGCGCCGCGGCCCTTGCCGACCCGCTCCAGCATGGCCTGCCAGACCTGCATGGCGCCCAGCCCCAATTCGCGTGCGGCACTGGGCGAATCGCCGACCAGCTTGTCCGCCGCGCGGGCCACCGCGCGCACCCCGCCGGGACCGGAGATGGACAGCGGGTCACCGAAGGCGGGATCGCCGGGCAGGTTCTCGCGGGCCTTGCGGATGACGCCGATGATGTCGCCGCGCTGATTGGCGGCATTGACCAGGGCCGAGATCTGACCGGGAAAGCGGCCGCGACGGCGGGGCTGGCCCGCGGAATCGTCGCTGTCCTCGGAGAGTTCGGCGGGGATCAGGGGGATGACCACATCCGGGTCGATGCGGGGTTCCCGCGCCCGGCTGCCGGCCGCGTCCCGCGACCGGTTGCGATCGGTTCCCAGTCCGTCCGTGCGGTTCGCGTCGTTGGCGCGTTCACCGCCGTCGGAGGGTCGTTCGCTCACGCCCAGAGCGTATCCCAGCGCTCCGTCATGGGATGGATTAATGATTGCCACCTGACACCTCCCGATCGGTGCTAGCGGCCACTTCGTTGGACCCGCCGATGTTTGAGTGTTTTGGTTGCTGAGGCGATGCTACAGACCATCAGGTCCGGTGACCAGAAGAATCCGGCCGGACGGGAAAGTTCTCACACAGCCTTAACCCCCTGCTCGAGAATTACATCGGCCCGATACGGAAATCCGTATCGGGCCGATGCGTGCCGCCGGGCCGGGCAGTGGCCGGCGGCTCCCCGGGCAGGGTCTCTGCGACGCGTTACGCGTCGCGCTTATTTACCACGAATATCGCCGCCCCGAAGATCAATCCGACGAAGATCGCGAAGTAGATCAGGCTCCCCCACGCGCCCCAGTGCCAGTTCCCCGAGACATCTCCCATGGTGAAGAATCGCTGCGCGTTGTGAAAAGGCAACAGTGGGCCCACATTGCGGCCGAAACTGCCGAACGAGCTCAGCAGGGTCTCGATGATGAGCGGCCACAGCAGCAGGATGGAGATCGCGGCCGCGGACTGGCGCACCAGCACACCTACAGCTATCGCCAGCACGGCGCACAGCAGGGCGTAGACCGGCACCCCGATCAGGGCTCGCCACTCCTCGGAGGTCGACAGTTCCAGGCCGGGTCCGGAGCCGTAGATGGCACGGAAGAGCACATAGGCGAGCACGCTCAGCACCGCGGTCAGCACGGTGGCGTACACCGCCAGCAGGATCGATTTGGCCGTGATGACCCGGGTGCGGTTCGGCGTGGCCAGGAAGGACGTGCGGATGACGCCGAAGCGGTACTCGCTGGTCACCGACAGCGTCGCCATGATCATCAGGACCAGCACGCCGAAACCGCTCACCCCCGACACCGCGTCGGAGACGGTGTAGACGTGGGTGTGCTCGCCCTTGGCCGAGCGCGCCACCGCCGCCGCCAGCACCGCCAGGCCGATGCCCAGCACCACCACGATGGCCGAGCACCACCACGGCGAACGGGTCGAGGTGAGCTTGATACGTTCCGCGGTCAGCACTCCCATCAGAGCGCACCTCCCATAACCTGATCGAAGCCTTCGCCGTGGTACTGCACCGCGCCTCCGGTCATGCGCATGAACGCCTCCTCCAGCGAGGCGCGCTGCGGGGAGAGCTCGTAGAGCGTGATGTCGTTGGCGCCGGCCAGTTTTCCGACCGCGTCACTGGTGACACCGGCCACGACCAGGGCCGGGCCGTCGGATTCCGCGCCGTCCTCGCGCACGGTCATGCCGTTGGAGGTGAGCAGGCTGCGCAGCTGATCCAGCTGCGGACTGCGCACGCGCACAGACTGTTCCGACGCCTTCTCGATGAAATCCTTTGTGGTGGTGTCGGCGATGAGCTTGCCCCGGCCGATCACCACGAGATGTTCGGCGGTCTGCGCCATTTCGCTGAGCAGGTGGCTCGACACCAGCACGGTGCGGCCCTCGGCGGCCAGCCGCTGCATGAAGCGGCGGATCCACAGGATGCCCTCGGGATCCAGGCCGTTCACGGGTTCGTCGAACAGCAGCACCTGCGGATCGCCGAGCAGGGCCCCGGCCAGGCCGAGCCGCTGCGACATGCCCAGGGAGAAGCCGCCCGCGCTCTTGCCGGCCACCTCGGTGAGGCCGACCAGGCGCAGCACCTCCTCGACCCGGGACTGCGGAATGTCATTGGAGGCGGCCATCCAGCGCAGATGCGAGCGCGCGGAACGATTGGGGTGCACCCATTTCGCGTCCAGCAGCGCGCCGACGGTTTCGAGGGGCTTCTTCAGCTCCTGGTACGGCTTGCCATTGATGAGCGCGGTCCCGGAGGTCGGTGTGTCCAGCCCCAGGATCATGCGCATGGTGGTCGACTTGCCCGCCCCGTTCGGGCCGAGGAAGCCGGTCACCTGCCCCGGTTGAACCGTGAAGGACAGATCCGACACCGCAACCGTCTGGCCGTAGTGCTTGGTCAGACCTCTCAGTTCGATCATGACGACCAGTCTTCCCCACAATCGGAGCGCGCACTATCGCTATTTGGTCGCGCGTCGCTCATCCTCAGGGATGACTACGGCCCGGAGCGGACCCCGGGTTCAGAATCCGGGGGAAGACGCCTGCGCCCAGAAACGCTTCGGGATGCGACCGGCCTCGCGGGCCAGCCAACCGCCCTCGACGGCGCGGGCCATGGCGGCGGCCATCAGCGCGGGCCGCCGGGCGCGGGTGACCGCGGTCGCCAAAAGCACGGCCGAGCAGCCGAGTTCCATGGCCAGGGCGGCATCGCTGGCGGTGCCGATGCCCGCGTCGAGGATCACCGGGACGCCCGCGGCGGCCACGATCATCTCGATATTGTGCGGATTGCCGATGCCCAGGCCGGTGCCGATGGGCGAGCCCAGCGGCATGACCGCGGCGCAGCCGATGTCCTCCAGGCGCTTGGCCAGGGTCGGGTCGTCGGTGGTGTAGGGCAGCACGGTGAAGCCGTCGTCCACCAATTGCTCGGCGGCGGCGACCAATTCGATGGCGTCGGGCAGCAGGGTGCGCTCGTCGGCGATGACTTCCAGCTTGACCCAATCGGTTTCGAGGGCCTCGCGGCCGAGCTGCGCGGTGAGCACGGCCTCGGCGGCGGTGCGGCAGCCGGCGGTATTGGGCAGCGGGGCGATCTCGAGGCGCTTGAGCAGGTCGAGCACGCCGGTGCCGCCCGCGGCGTCCACCCGGCGCATGGCGACCGTGGTGAGCTCGGTGCCCGAGGCGACCAGGGCCTCCTCCAGCACGGCCAGGTTCTCCGCGCCACCGGTGCCCATGATGAGCCGTGAACCGAATTCGCGGCCCGCGATGACCAGCGGCGTCACCGGGCTTGCGGGGCTAGCCACCCTGCACCGCCGTCAGCACCTCGATCTCCCAGCCGCGGCCGACCGGCTCGTCCCAGCGGGACTTGGGGAAGACCGCGCCGTCGATGGCCAGGGCCACGCCCTGACACGGCAGGTTCAGGCGTTCCATCATCTCGCGCACGGTGAGCGGCTCGGGGAACATGTGGTCCTGGCCGTTCACGGTCACGCCGACCGGAATCGTCATCGAACTCCTCCTGGGTGAAGCGGTGTAGCGGTAGCGGATTCGCGTGTGAACCGCGCCGGATGCGCGGACGCGGCCTCGGGCAGCTCGGCATCGGCGAGCAGGGCGAGGACGGCGTCGGCGGTGACGGGGGTGTCGAGAATGCCGTTGCGGCCGTGGCCCGCCGCCACGATCACGCGGTCGTCGAGATAGCCGATGAGCGGCAGATTGTCCGGCGAGCCGGGGCGGTGTCCCGCGATGGCCTCGGCGAATTCGTACTCGCCGATCCCGGGGAGCACGGCCTCGGCGTCGGTGACCAGGTCGCGGACGCCCGCCACGGTGACGGCATCGTCGAAGCCGACCTCGTATTGCGTTGCGCCCAGCACGATTCCGTCGCCGCGCGGGACCAGGTAGACCGGGCGGCCGTGCACGCGGGCGCGAATCACGCGCTTCGGCGGGGTGGGTGCGCTGGGGCGGCGGCGCAGGCGCAGGATTTCGCCCTTCACCGGGCGGATCGGCAGCCCGGGCCACAGCTGCGCGGCGGCGGCTCCGGTCGCGAGCACGATGCGGTCATGGGGCAAGTCGGCGAGGGATTCGACCCGTTCGGCGCGGAACTCGACTCCGGCTGCGGCACAGGCGGTTCGGAGCGCGCCGACCAGGGCGCGGTTGTCCACGGCCGGTTCGGTGGCCGCGAGGAGTCCGGCGCGGACGGCGCGGCCCAGGCCCGGTTCGGCTTCCCGCACCCCGGCGCGGTCCAGCACGCGCAGTTCGTGGCCGCGGGCGTTCACCCAGTCGGCGATGGTGCGCAGGTCCGCGGCGTCGGCGGCGTCGAGGGCGACGGTCAGGGTCTCGTCGGCGACGAAGACATCGGTGCCGGTGATCGCCTTCAGTTCGGCGGCGAAGCCGGGCCAGCGGGTCAGGGAGGCGGCGCCGAAGGCGAGGGCCTCGTCCTCGCCGGGCCAGCCCTCCGACAGGGGCGCGAGCATGCCGCCCGCCACCCAGGAGGATCCGGAGCCGACGGCCGGGTCGAAGAGGGTGACGGTAAAGCCAGCTCCGGCGGCCTTCCAGGCCGCCGACAGACCGATCACTCCGCCGCCGACGACGGCCACACTCCGCATTGACTCCACCTAACCCGACCCGGGACGTCCGGGACCTGCATATATACGTCTCGAAACGGGAAATTCACCGGGGGCGTCGCGCGGCGTCGAGCTCGAGGCGCTCCCACGGGTCGTTTCGACTCAACCACCGTAGCGCGACTACCGTCGAGGCTGTGCAACCCTCCCACCCGAACCGACCGGTATCCCCTCGGGAACGTCTCGCGACCGCACGCCTCTATCTGTGCACCGATGCCCGCCGCGACACCGGCGACCTCGCGCAGTTCGCCGAGGCCGCGCTGGCGGGTGGCGTCGACATCATCCAGCTGCGCGACAAGGGCTCGCGCGGGGAAAAGCAGTTCGGCCCGCTCGAGGCCAAGGCCGAACTGGGTGCGCTGGCCGAACTGAAGGCGGCCGCCCGCCGCCACGGCGCGCTGGTCGCCTGCAACGACCGCGCCGATATCGCGCTCGCCGCCGGAGTCGACGTGCTGCACCTGGGCCAGGGCGACCTGCCGCCCTGGTACGCGCGCCAGATCCTGGGCGGCGACGTGGTGCTGGGCCGCTCCACCAACAATCGCGCGCAGGCCGGGCTGGCCGCGGTGGACGAGCACATCGACTACTTCTGCACCGGCCCGGTCTACTCGACCCCGACCAAGCCGGGCCGCACGCCCGCGGGCCTGGAACTGGTTCGCTCGACCGCCGATTCGCACACCAAGCGGCCGTGGTTCGCCATCGGCGGCATCGACGACGAGCGCCTGCCCGAGGTGCTGGCCGCGGGTGCGACCCGAATCGTGGTGGTGCGGGCCATTACCGAGGCCGACGACCCAACGGCCGCGGCGCGGGCCATCAAGCAGCGGATCCTCGAGAACGACAACTGACCGGACCCCGCGTCAGGCGACGGGGTCCAGGCGGATCGGGATGCCGTTCAGGTTGGACATGCCCGCGAGGCGTTCCACATCGGCCAGATCCGTTGACATCAAATCGTTCACGTTCGCCCCGCCCGCGGCATTGGCGCGCTGCCAGCCGCCGCGGTGTCCCCAGCCGTGCGGGATGGCGACGGTGCCCTCGGTCATGTCCCCGGTGAGGCGGGCGGTCACCTCGATGGAACCGTGCGCCGAGGTGACGCGGCAGCGGTCGCCGTCCAGGATGCCCGCGGCCGCGGCGTCCTTCGGGTTGATGCGGGCGGCGTGCTCGCGGTCGCCGCGCATGAGCGGCTCGACATTGTGCATCCACGAGTTGTGGGACTTGAGCTCGCGCAGGCCGATGACGCGCAGCGGATAGGTGGGGTCGGCCGGGCGGTCGGTGAGGCCGCGCAGTTCGCCGATGATCTCGTCGGGATCCAGGTGCACGCGACCGCCCTTGTGCGCCACCACCTCTCGCAGCACGCCGGTGGTGATGCTGTCGGCCAGCACCACGCCGTGCGGGTGGCGGCGCAGCATGCGCAGGCTGAGACCGCCGCGGCGCAGGCCGAACAGGTCGCCGTACGGGCCGGTGCGCACGGCCATGTCCACCAGCAGTTGCGGCGTCGGCCGGGCGGGCAGGCGGGGCACGCGGCGGCGTAGCCCGCTCAGCAGGCGGCCGACCGGCCGGGCCGGTCCGGTCGCGAAGGGCTGCACGCCGATCCGGGTCGCGATGTCGTCGACGATCCGCCACTCCTCGCGGGCCTCGCCGTACGGTTCGACCACGCGCTCGGTGTACTGGGTGTACGGGGTCGGGGAGAGCGCGGTGAACGGCAGCGGAATGTCGTCGCGCTCCAGGAAAGTGGTGGCCGGGAGGATGTAGTCGGCCATCCGGTTGGTGTCGTTGACATAGATGTCGATGGAAACGAACAGGTCGAGTTGTTCCATGGCGGAAGCCAATTCGCGACCGTTCGGGACCGAGGAGACCGGATTGCCCGCCGAGGTGAACAGCGCGCGCAGGCGGCCCGGGCCGGGCGTGGTGATCTCCTTGGCCATGATGGCGGCCGGGAAGGTGCCCAGCACATCCGGGAAACCGCCGACGCGGGAACGGTTCTTGTCGTAGCCGACCAGGCCGAGGCGGGCGTTCAGCTTGGAGACCGCCACCAGCTCCTTGCCGAAGACGGAACCGCCCGGCCGGTCGAGGTTTCCGGTGACCAGGGTCAGCGCGTCGATGAGGAAGGCGACCAGGGTGGCGTGGCGGCCCAGGCAGGTGCCGGTGCGGCCGTAGACGGTGGCGGACTCCGCGCGCGCCAGATCCCGGGCGAGGGCACGCACCCGATCGGGTTCGAGACCGGTCATCTCGGCCGTCGCCTCCGGGGTGAATCGCGCTACGGCGTCGCGCAATTCGCGCGCCCCGGTGGCCTGGCGACGCAGCGCCTCGGTGTCCTCCAGGCCCTCGTCGAAGATGACCTGCAGCAACGCGGCCAGCAGCCAGGCATCGCCGTCCGCACGCACACCGACGTGCTCGAACAGCTTGGCCGTCTCGGTGTTTCGCGGATCGACCACCACCACGCGGCCGCCGCGCCTGGTGATGGCGGTGAGCTTGTCGCGCACCCGCGGCACGCTCATCGCACTGCCGTGTGAGACAAGCGGATTCGCGCCCAGCATGAGCAGGAAGTCGGTGCGGTCCAGGTCGGGCACCGGCACCGTGGTCAGCGAACCGTAGAGCAGTTGACTGGCGACGAACCGATTGTTGATGTCCTGGGAGCCCGCCGAATACACGTGCGTCAGCCCGGCGGCCATCTGGAAGCCCAGCATCCACAGGGTGTGTGAATAGGAGAACGAGGACGGATTGCCGAAATACCAGCCGAGGCTGCGAATTCCGTGCTCGTCGATGAGCCCGCGCAGCCGCTCGCCGATCTCGTCCAGCGCGGTATCCCAGGAGATCCGCTCGAACTCACCGGATGCCGTGCGCCGCAGCGGATACAGCACGCGGTCCGGATCGTTCTGGATCTCGGTGAAGGCGATGCCCTTGGGGCAGGCATTGCCGCGGGAGAGCGGATGCTCCTTGTCGGCGCGCAGCTGAATCAGCCTCCCGTCCTCGACGGTGGCGATCAGTCCGCACAGGGGCTCACAGATCCGGCAGTACGTGGGAAGCTCGCGCGTGCTCACGCCCTCAAGACAACACCTGGCCGGGAGTGAGGAACAACACATTTCCGGCCAATTCGGTCTGTTTCGGGCCGGATTCGGTCGCCGCCCCCGGGCAGATGCGGGCCGTGCGGCCGTTGCCGTCGCCATTGGAGTGCAGCCAGACGAAACCGCGCTCAGCCAGATCCAGGGTGCGCGGCAACGCGGCCGCCATCGCGCGGCGAGCCGGGATTCCGGCCAGGCTGACCCGGGCGGGGGTGGCGCGCAGGGACGGCCAGGCGGCGGCGAAGCCGGGATGCAGCGGCCGGTCCTCGACCTCGTCCTCGGGCACCCACACCAGATCCTGGCTCTCCATATTGCCGCGGGTCTCGAGCCGGTCCGCGGCATCGGCGATGACCGTGGTGTAGGTCCAGCCGCTGGGTGCGGTCGCCGTCACCCGGGAGCCGCGCACGCGAATCGAGCCGGGTGCGATGCCCGCCTCCTCCTCGGCCTCGCGGACCGCGGCGTGCACGGTGGTCTCGTGGGAATCGCGGGCGCCGCCGGGCAGTGCCCAGGTGCCGCCCTGATGGGTCCAGGCGGCCCGGTGATGCAGCAGGACGGCCGAGCCGCCGCCGATCAGCGGGGCGCGCAGCAACAATCCGGCAGCCCCGAAGCGACCCCATTGACGGGAGCCATCCGGGCTTTCCGCCCAACCGTCACCGTCACCACGCATCTTCGCAATCCCATCATCCGACCCCGCCGAGAACCGCCGCGGGGATTCCCGCGTCACGACGGAGGTACGTCCACAATAAGCTCATCCGGACGCAGCAAGTTGGTCGTTCGTTTTCGGTCAGTGGGAGGTGAGGATGGCTCGTACCGAGGAAGCGTTGGTGGCGGAGCCGTCCCCGAGCGCAGCCGCCGCGGCCTGGCGGGAACGCCTGGCTACCACGGAACTGCGCTCCTTCGCGCGCTCCTCGCCCGCCAAGCTGATCGCCGTCGGCCTGGTCCTGCTGAGCCTGTGCGTGGCCGCGGGCATCGTCACCGCCACCGCGGTGACCAACCGGCAACACGCCCTCGACGTGCTGCTCACCGAGTCCGAGCCGGACGCGTACTCGGCGCAGCGGCTCTACACCTCGCTGTCGGTGGCCGACGCCTCGGCCGGGACCGCCTTCATTTCCGGTGGGCTGGAACCCAAGCCGGTGCGCGACCGCTACAACCAGGCGGTCGGCGAGGCGGCCGCCGAACTGGTGACCCAGTCCAATCGCAGTGACGGGGACGCGGATACGCATCTGCGCAGCGGCATCGCCACCGGACTGCCGGTGTACGCGGGCATCGTGGAGACCGCGCGGGCCAACAATCGCGGCGGGCAGCCGGTGGGCGCGGCCTATCTGAGCGAGGGCTCCAACCTCATGCAGAAGACGCTGCTGCCGATGGCGCAGGAACTGCAGGAGCATCGGTCCGCGGCCATCACCGCCACCCAGCGCAATCACGTGCGGCCGCCGTGGCCCGCCATCCTGCTGCCGCTGATCGCGGTGGCCGCCCTGATCGCGGCGCAGCTGTTCCTGTTCCGGCGCTGGCACCGGGTGCTCAATCTGGGCCTGCTGCTGGCCACCGGGACCATGGTGGTGCTGCTGGCCTGGACGGTGGTGGCGGGCTTCATCTCCGCGGTGGACACCACCCACGCCCGCGACGACGGCAGCATTCCGACCGCCGCGCTCACCGAGAGCCGCATCCTGGCCCAGCAGGCCCGCACCGCCGAGACCCTCAAGCTGGTGCGCCGCGACACCAGCGCCGACTACGACCGCACCTACGACCAGGCCATCGGGAAATTGCGGAAGATCCTGTCCGGCTATGGATCCGACAAGCCCGGCGCGAACGACGTGAAGACCGCCGCGGCCGCCCTGGACCGCTGGCGGGCCGCGCATCAGCGCATGAACGACGCGCTGTCCAAGGGCGATTTCATCGGCGCGGCCGCGGTGGCCACCGGGCCCGGCGCGAACGAGGCCACCGCCCAGACCGACGCGCTGGACCGCGCCCTCGGCGACGGTATCGGCGACACCCGGAACATGCTGCGCGCCGACACCTCGCACGCCGCGCGCACCCTCGATCTGCTGGGGCCGGGCGCCCTGGTGCTGAGCACCGCGGCGGCCGTGCTGGTCGCCGCCGGACTCTGGCCGCGGCTGCGGGAGTACCGATGACCCGAAGACCGATCCGATCCCTCACCGTGGCGGGCCTATCCGCGGCGGTCCTGTTCACGGCCGCCTGCGGCGACGACGCCCCGCCGCCCGCTCCCTCGACCCGGGTGCCGAGCTATATCGAACCGCCGCTGCCCTCGGGAGCCGTTGCGGCGCAGACCCAGGCGACCCCGCCGCCCCCGCCGCCGGACTGCGGGGACGCCACCGCGAGCCTGCGGCCGAACGGAACCAGGAACGGGCCCGATATCGATGCCATCCGGGCGCGCGGGCGACTGTTGGTCGGGTTGGATCCGGGCAGCAATCTGTTCAGCTTCCGGGATCCGACCAGCGGCACGCTGGCGGGTTTCGACGTGGATATCGCCAAGGAGCTGGCCCGCGATCTGCTGGGCGATCCGGGCGCGATCGAGTACCGGATCCTGAGCTCGGCCGACCGCGAGAAGGCCCTGGTGGAGCACACCGTGGACGTCGTGGTGAAGACCATGACCATCAATTGCCAACGGCGGCAGACGGTTACCTTCTCCACCTCCTATCTGCAGGCGCATCAGCGGGTGCTGACCGTGCGCGACTCCGGGATCGCCGGGCTCACCGATCTGGCCGGACGGCGGGTGTGCGTGGCCAGCGGCACCACCTCGCTCGACCTGATCCGCCGCCAGCAGCCCGCCGCCTCCATCCTCACCGTGCCCAGCTGGGCCGACTGCCTGGTGGTGCTGCAGCAGCGGCAGGTGGACGCGGTCAGCACCGACGACACCGTGCTGGCCGGGCTCGCCGAACAGGATCCGGCCACCGAGGTGGTCGGGCCCAACCTGAGCACCGAGCAGTACGGCATCGGCATCTCCAAGGGCTCCGACGATCTGGTCCGCTTCGTGAACGGCACGCTGGAACGCATTCGCGCCGACGGCACCTGGAACCGGCTCTACCGGCGCTGGCTGTCCGCCGAGCTGGGTGACGCGGCCGTGCCACCGTCCCCGAGGTACCAGGACTGACGATGACCACACCGTCCGATCCGAACCACCCCGAACCCCGCGACACCGACGCGGCGGACGACGACGGCACCCGGGCCGTCGAGCGGCCCGAGCCGGTCATGGGACCGCACTGGCCGGCCCGGACCGAGGTCACCGCGCGACCCGAACCCGACGGTGGCAGTGCGGAATTCGAGGCGACGCAGGCCACGCGACGGACCGAGCTGACGCCGCGCACCGAGCTGACCCCGCGGACCGAGGCGACGCCACGCACACCGGACATTTCGGACGCGGCTGCGGCGGGGCAGGGCGGTTCGGACGGGGAGACGCGGACGCCCACGCGGCCCTCGCAGCGCACGGCACGGATGACGCGGCCGCGGCCGACCGTGCGGCGGCTCGGCGCCGGGCTGGTGCCGATTCCCGCGGTGGAGCCGGTGGATCCGGAGAAGGCCGTGCTGGAGGATCCGGTGGTCGCCGAGGGGCGGCGGTTCTGCTGGCGCTGCGGCAAACCGGTGGGGCGGGCCACGCCGACCGCGCCGTCGTCGACCACGGGCACCTGTCAAACCTGCGGTGCGCCTTATGATTTCCGGCCGTCGCTGCATCCGGGCGATCGGGTGGCCGGGCAGTACGAGATCCAGGGTTGTATCGCGCACGGCGGACTGGGCTGGATCTATCTGGCCATCGACCGGAATGTGAGCGACCGCTGGGTGGTGCTCAAGGGCCTTTTGCACGCCGGTGACGCCGAGGCGCAGGCGGTCGCGGTGGCCGAGCGGCAGTTCCTGGCCGAGGTGGTGCACCCGAGCATCGTGAAGATCCACAATTTCGTGGAGCACGCCGGTCCGGACGGGGAGCCCATCGGCTACATCGTCATGGAGTACGTGGGCGGGCATTCGCTGCGCGATCTGCTCGATCATTACGCGCCCGACCGCATGCCGGTCACGGTGGCCATCGCGTATCTGCTGGAAATCCTTCCGGCACTGGACTATCTGCATTCGGTGGGGCTGGCCTACAACGACCTCAAGCCCGACAACATCATGATCACCACCGATCGCGTGGAGCTCATCGACCTGGGCGCGGTCAGCCAGTTCGAGGCGTACGGAAACCTCTACGGCACCAGGGGATTCCAGGCCCCCGAGATCGCGCACACCGGGCCCACGGTGGCCTCGGACATCTACACCGCGGGCCGCACCCTGGCCGTGCTCACCCTGCACCTGCCCATGGAGCGGGGCGCGTACGTGGACGGCATCCCGGATCCCAAGGACGAGCCGATCCTGGCCCGGCACCAATTCCTGTACCGGCTGCTGCTGCGCGCCACCCATCCCGATCCGGACCAGCGCTTCCCCTCGGCGCGACTGCTGGGCACCCAGCTCACCGGGGTGCTGCGCGAGATCCTGGCGGTGGAGACCGGCAACGAACATCCGCAGCTGTCAACGCTTTTCAGCCCGCCGCGCACCAGTTTCGGCACCGCCGAACTGATCGCGCAGACCGACGGCATCATCGACGGCATCGCCCGCGACACCCTGCTCCAACCCGGCGACGTGGTGGCGGCACTGCCGGTGCCGATCATCGATCCTGGCGATCCGTCCGCACCGCTGCTGGCCGGCGCGGCGCACCCCGAACCCCGCCACGCCCTCGACGAGCTACGCCACGCGCGGCAGCGCGCCGCCGCCGAACCCGGCGGTGCGCCGGAGACTTTCGAGCTGGAGGTGACCCTCGCCGAGGCCCGTGCACACCTGGATCTCGACGAGCCCGCCGCCGCGCGCCTGCTGCTGAACCGTCTCGGCGACGAGCCGCAGCCGCCCGGCCGGGACTGGCGCATCGACTGGTATCTGGGCCTGACCGAGCTGCTGGAGCTGGAGTACGAGCTCGCGTTCGCCCGTTTCAACGCGGTGCTCGAGGCGCTGCCCGGCGAGATCGCGCCCAAGCTGGCGCTGGCGGCCACCGCGGAACTGATTCTGCAGCATTGGGATTCGCCGGATCCGGAGGAGTGGCGGGCGTACGCGGAGAGCTACTACGCGACCGTGTGGCGCACCGACCGGGGCGTGGTGAGCGCCGCGTTCGGGCTGGCGCGCCAGCTCGCGGCGGCGGGGAACATCACCGCGGCGGTGCACGCCCTGGATCAGGTGCCGCCCGCGTCGCGGCACTACGCCGAGGCCCGCATGACGGCCATTCTCATGCTGCTGACCTGTGCTCCCGCGGCGGATCTGGATGAATCGACGCTGCAGGTGGCGGCCGCGCGGGTGCAGAACCTGCCGCCGGGTGAGGGCCGCGCGGCACAGCTGCGGATTCTCACCCTGGGCATCGCACTGGGCTGGGTGCAGGCCGGGAAGCGGCCGAAGTCGGCCGGCGCCAAGCTCTTCGGCTCCCCGTTCACCGAACGGGATCTGCGCCGCGGCATCGAGACCGGCCTGCGCGGGCTGGCCCGCTCGGCGCCCGCACGTGCGCATCGCTACGCCCTGGTCGATCTGGCCAATGCCGTGCGCGCGAAATCCTGGTTCTGACACCGGCTTCGAGACCGGAAAGGGCCCGTGCCGCCTGCGGCGATCTCGGGGGCAGCCGGAGATCACGGGAACGGCGAGGGAAGGGTCGATCCCTACCGCAGTTGTGCGTGGTGCGACACGGGTTCCGGTGGACCTGGGAGGAACCTCGGTCCATCAATCACAATGCCAAGGGCATCATGATTATTTCGTGAAGAGAGTGGCTCAGCCCACCAGGTCGGAGGCGGCGCGGGCGATGGCAAGCTCCTCGTTGGTCGGCACGACCAGCACCGCGATCGGGGAGTCGTCGGTCGAAATGCGCCGGGCCACACGGGAACGCTCGGCATTGCGCGCCTCGTCGATGCGGATGCCGTAGTTCTCCAGCCCCGCCAGCGCCTCGGCCCGGACATGGGAGTCGTTCTCGCCCACACCGGCGGTGAAGGTGATGGCGTCCACCTTGCCCAGGTCGATCAGGTACGCGCCGAGGTAGCGGCGCAGCCGGTGGATGTAGACGTCGAACGCCAATTTCGCGGTGGGATGGCCGGTTTCGATGAGCTGGCCCAGCTCGCGGAAGTCGTTGACCCCGGAGATGCCCTTGATGCCGGACTGCCGGTTGAGCAGGTTGTCGACGTCGTCCACGCTCATGCCCGCGGTGCGGATGAGATGGAAGATGATGCCCGGGTCCAGATCACCGGAGCGGGTGCCCATGACCAGGCCCTCCAGCGGGGTCAGGCCCATGGTGGTGTCCACCGCCTGCCCGGCCCGCACGGCCGAGGCCGACGCGCCGTTGCCCAGGTGCAGCACGATCTGGTTCAGCTCGGCGCGATCCTTGCCGAGGAACGCCGCGACCTGGCCCGACACGTAGTCGTGCGAGGTGCCGTGGAAGCCGTACTTGCGGATGCCGTGCGCGACAGCGGTTTCCGCGTCGAGGGCGTAGGTCTTGGCGGCGGCGGGCAGATTGTGGAAGAAGGCGGTGTCGAACACCGCGACCTGCGGCACGTCCGGCAGCAGCGCCCGCGCGGATTCGATGCCGATGACGTTCGGCGGATTGTGCAGCGGGGCAAGTGAAGACAGATCCATGATCGCCTTCACCACATCGTCGTCGATGAGCGTGGGCTGGTAGAAGACCTCGCCGCCGTGCACCACCCGGTGCCCGACCGCGCCCAGATCGGCCTGCGCCAGATCCTGGCCCGACGCGCTGAACAGGTCGAACACCACATGCAGACCCGCCGCGTGATCGGCGAGTGGACCCTTGTACTCGAAGGTCTCACCGCCGCACTTGTGCTCGACGGTCACCACGTCGCCGGCGACGTCCTCACCGATGCGCTGCACCACGCCCGAGGCCACCACCTCGGCCGATTCCGGTTCCAGCAGTTGATATTTGATGGACGAGGAACCGGAGTTGATCACCAGTACCTTCATTGCGCCTCCTGTTGGGCTTGAATGGCGGTGATGGCGACGGTGTTGACGATGTCCGCGACGAGCGCGCCGCGAGAGAGGTCGTTGACCGGCTTGCGCAGACCCTGGAGCACGGGGCCGATGGCGACCGCTCCGGCGCTGCGCTGCACCGCTTTGTAGGTGTTGTTACCCGTATTGAGATCCGGGAAGATGAAGACCGTCGCCTGACCCGCCACGGCGGAGTTCGGCAGTTTGGTCTTGGCCACCGCGGGTTCGATGGCGGCGTCGTACTGAATCGGGCCCTCCACCAACAGTTCCGGGGAACGGTCGTGGACCAGCTTGGTCGCGGTGCGGACCTTGTCGACGTCCGCGCCGGAACCGGATTCACCGGTGGAGTACGAGAGCATGGCCACGCGCGGATCGATGCCGAACTGGGCGGCGGTGCGCGCGGAGGAGACCGCGATATCGGCCAGCTGATCCGAGGTCGGGTCCGGGACCACGGCGCAGTCGCCGTAAACCAGAACACGATCGGCCAGGCACATGAGGAAGACGCTGGACACCGTGGAGACGCCCGGCGTGGTCTTGATGATCTCGAAGGACGGCCGGATGGTGTGCGCGGTGGTATGCGCCGCACCCGACACCATGCCGTCGGCGACCCCCATGTGCACCATCATGGTGCCGAAATACGAGATGTCGCTCATGAATTCGCGGGCCCGCTCCACCGTCATGCCCTTGTGGGCGCGCAGGCGGGCGTACTCCTCGGCGAACTCGTCACGCAGCGGACAGGTCTTGGGATCGAGCACCTCGGCGGCATCGATGTCCACGCCCAGCTCGGCGGCGCGGCCGCGCACGGTGGCCTCCTCGCCGAGAATGGTGAGATCGGCGATCTTGCGCTGCAGCACGCGGCCGGCGGCGCGCAGGATGCGGTCGTCGTCGCCCTCGGGCAGCACGATGCGCTTGCGGTCGTTGCGGGCGCGCTCGATGAGCTGGTACTCGAACATCTGCGGGGTCACGACATCCGGGATCGGAACCTCGATCTGCCGCAGCAGTTCTCGCGGATCGACCCGCTCCTCCATGACGGCCAGCGCGGTGTCCACCTTGCGGATGCTGGACAGCGAGACCCGGCCGCGGGTGAGCGCGGTGGCCTTGGCGGTCTCGAAGGTGCCGAGCTCGGTCGAGAGGATGGGCAGCTTGGGCTTGAGGCCCGCCATCAGCCTGGCGATGGACGGCTCGGGCAGCATGCCGCCGTTCATGATGATGCCCGCCAGCGACGGGAAGCCTTCCGCCTCATGGGCGTTCACCAGGGCCAGCAGCACGTCGGAGCGGTCGCCGGGGGTGATGACGGCGACGCCGTCGGTGAGGCGCTCCAGAATGTGCTCGGCGGTCATGCCGCCGACGATGACCTCCAGGGCCTCGCGCTGCATGAGTTCCGGGTCGCCGCTGTACATTTCGCCGCCGATGGCGTCGCGCAGCTCCTCCATGGTCGGGGCCTGCAGCAGCGGCACCTCCGGCAGCGCCCAGGACGGTACGGCCGCAACCTTTTTCAGGACCTCGGCGTCGGCCTCGATCTGATCGGGCTCGCAGCGGTTGGCGATCACGGCGACCAGCTTGGCGTGCTCGGCCACCAGCTCGCCGCGGCACAGCTCGACCAGCTGGCCCAATTCGTCGGAGGTGCGGCCGATTCCGCGCACCACCAGCAGCACGGGCGCCCCGAGGTTGACCGCGATGCGGGCGTTGTAGCGCAGCTCGCTGGGGCTGGCGACGTCGGTGTAGTCGGAGCCGACGATGAGCACGGCGTCGCACTGCTTGGCGACGGCGTGATAGCGCATGACGATCTCGCTGATCGCGGCGTCGGGGTCCTCGTGCACCTGCTCGTAGGTGACGCCGACCGCCTGGTCGTAGTCCACGTCGGCGGTGGAGTGCTCGAGCAGCAGCTCGAGGATGTAGTCGCGTCCGTTCGCGGACCGGGTGATGGGGCGGAACACGCCCACGCGGGGGGTCGTCGCGGCCAGTGCCTGAAGGACACCGAGTGCCACCGTCGACTTGCCGGTGTCGCCCTCGGGGGAGGCGATGTAGACGCTGGAAACCGGTGAGGCAGCCATGAGCAGAAGACTACCGACCGTTATGGGCTAATTTCGGCGTCCGCTTGGCAACACGACTTTCGCGCCGAGTTATGCACAGTTGCCATCAGTAAGTCAACCCCCGCTCTAGCGGGGGTTTTGCGGCCGAGCCATACCCGCGGCCACCGCCGCGAGACTGCAATCACATGACATATGTCCCGGTCCGGGGCAGGTTTTCAGCCAACGGGCGGCATACCGGGACCGGATTCCGCAAGGGGTGTCCGTCCCCGAAAACCGCCCGTTCGACTGTGACGTGCGACCCGTCAGAGGGCGCGCAGGCGCGGGGCCAGATCGCGCTGGAACAGGTCCAGGAAGCGGCGCTGATCGTGGCCCGGCGCGTGGAAGACCAGGTGGTTCAGGCCCGCGTCCAGGTACGGCTTGATCTGCTCGACGGCCTGGTCCGGATCGCTGGCCACGATCCAGCGCTTGGCGATCTGCTCGATCGGCAGCGCGTCGGCCGCGGCCTCCATCTCGATCGGGTCGGTGATGGAGTGCTTCTGCTCGGCGGTCAGCGACAGCGGGGCCCAGAAGCGCGTGTTCTCCAGCGCCAGAACGGGATCGGTGTCGTAGGAGATCTTGATCTCGATCATCCGGTCGATGTCCTCGACGGTCCGGCCGACCTTGGCCGCGCCCTCGGCGACCGCGGGCATCAGCTTCTCGGTGTAGAGGTCCATGCCCTTGCCCGAGGTACAGATGAAGCCGTCACCGGCGCGACCGGCGTAGCGGGCCACCAGCGGACCGCCCGCGGCGATGTAGACCGGGATGCCGTCCTTGGGCACGTCGTAGATCGAGGCCCCGACGGTCTTGTAGTACTGGCCGTCGAAGTCGACGCGCTCACCGGTCCACAGCGCGCGCATGAGATCCACGGATTCCCGCAGGCGCGCGAAACGCTCCTTGAACTCCGGCCATTCGCCGGTGTAGCCGGTGGCGATCTCGTTGAGCGCCTCGCCCGAGCCGACGCCGAGCATGATGCGGTCCGGGTACAGGCAGCCCATGGTGGCGAAGGCCTGCGCGATGACCGCCGGGTTGTAGCGGAAGGTCGGGGTCAGCACCGAGGTGCCGAGCTGGATGCGCTTGGTGCGCTCGCCCACCGCCGCCATCCAGGCCAGCGAGAACGGGGCGTGGCCGCCATTGTGCCGCCAGGGCTGGAAATGGTCGGAGACGGTGGCGGAGTCGAGGCCGTGCGCCTCCACCTCCACCGCCAGCTCCACCAGTTCGCGCGGGCCGAACTGTTCCGCGGACGCCTTGTATCCGAGCTTGAGGTCCTTCACCTGGGCACTCCTGTCGCCTTGCTGCGCTTGGGTTGTGCGGGCCAACCTCCCGCCGGTCGTCTGCGGCGCCGGGCGCCGCAAACGGACTTACCTCGCACCATAGTCAGCGGCGGGAGGCGGTGCGGCAGGGGTCACACCCAAGACGTCGAACCCCGGGTCGGGGAACGGTATTCCGAGGATCGGACTGGTCGGGTGGTCGACAAGAGCAGGAATATATGAGCGCTCGGTCCTGGGATAGCGGAGAATGTGCGCGTGACCAACTCGAGCGCAGATCCGATCCTCTCCTACCTGACCGATATGGACGGCGTCCTGGTGCACGAGAACCACCTGGTGCCCGGGGCCGACCAGTTCCTCGCCGAACTGCGCGACAACGACATCCCGTTCCTGGTGCTGACCAACAACTCGATCTACACTGCGCGCGATCTGCAGGCCCGGCTCAAGCACACCGGCCTCGACATCCCGGTCGAATCCATCTGGACCTCGGCGCTGGCCACCGCGACCTTCCTCAACGATCAGCGCCCGGGCGGCACCGCGTACGTGGTCGGCGAATCCGGCCTCACCACCGCCCTGCACGAAATCGGTTACATCCTCACCGATTCCGATCCGGACTACGTGGTCCTCGGCGAAACCCGCACGTACTCCTTCGAAGCCATCACCACCGCCATCCGCCTCGTCGCGGCGGGTGCGCGCTTCATCGCCACCAATCCGGACGCCACCGGCCCCTCCCGCGAGGGCATCCTCCCGGCGACCGGCTCGGTCGCGGCCCTCATCACCCGGGCCACCGGCAAGGAGCCCTACTACGTGGGCAAGCCCAATCCGCTGATGATGCGCTCGGCGCTGCGCCGCATCGGCGCGCACTCGCAGTCCACGGTCATGATCGGCGACCGGATGGACACCGACGTCATCGCGGGCCTGGAGGCGGGCATGCGCACCATCCTCGTCACCACCGGAATCTCCACCCCCGCCCTGGTCGAGCAGTTCCCGTACCGCCCGACCACCATCCTGCCGTCGGTCGCGGCGCTGGTCGGCAAGACCAAGGATCCGTTCTCGGCGTAGTTCGGGGATCCGGTCAGGCCGCGTCGGTCGCGTCGTCCTCGAGCGCTTCGAGGGCGGCCGACAGGTCCGTCAGCGCGTCCACGATCTCGGCCAGCCGCTGCTTACCCAGTTGCGCCGTAAGGCGTTTCGCGAAGGCCGCGTGCTGCGGATCGATCCGCCGGACCGCGTCGTGACCGGCCTCGGTGATGGCGACCAGCTTGGCGCGGCGATGCGCCGGATTCGGGCGGTACTCGGCGAATCCCTTGTCCACCAGCAGATCCGCGACGCGCTGCACGCTCTGGCGGGTGATGCCCATCTCGCGCGCGATGCCCGCCACCGGCAGCGGCTCGTGCAACACCGCGCCCAGCACCTGCCACCAGGCCACCGTGATCCCCGCGGGCTTGGCCAATTCCTCGGCGATGGCGAGGAATTGGCCGTTCAGCTTGAACGAGGTGACCGCCGCCGAGGCGAAGAGCTGCTGCCCGGTCCGGGTCATCGTGCGGCCGCCTGCTGCTGCTCGTACTCGTACAGCTCGTAGAAGCCCGCCGGATCGTTGTTTCCGTAGAGCTTGTACCAGGACTCCAGCACGTGCGGCTCGAAAATCCCGAGCCTGGCGAAGATCTCGCGGGCGAGGTCGACCGGACGGGTGCCGGTGGCCGTGATCAGATCACCGTCGGTGATCGCGGTCTTCGCGACATAGTGCTCGGCGCCCGAATAGCCCGAGTAGGCAAGGTATCCCGGGTCATTGCTGGTGTGCGGGCGGTCGTCGAGCAGACCTTCCCGCGCCAGCCCGAAGGTCGCGCCGCAGATGGCGGCGACCGGCACCCCGGCGGCCAGGAACTCCCGGGCCTTGCGCGCGAAGGCGCCGATCGGAGACTCCGGATCGAACTCGGTGGCCAATCCCGGCAGGATCAGCATGGCGCTGTCAGCGGGCTTCAAATCGTCGATCACGAGATCGGGCAGGACCCGCATGCCGCCCATGGAAGTGACCGGATCGGCAGTGATGCCAACCGTCTTCACCTGCCAGGTGCCGGGCTCCCGATGCCAGAGTTCACGGTTGATGTGTGCGGTCGCATGACCCACCTCCCAATCGGAGAAGGTGTCGTACACGGCCATATGAACGGTTTTCAACATGACAGTATGCTGTCAAAAATGACAGCATACTGTCAATGACCGTTAGCCTAGCTAAGCGCGTGATCCAGGTCGTTGAGCAGATCCTCGACGTCTTCCAGACCGATCGAGATACGCACCACGCCGTCCGTAATACCCACGGCCGCACGGCCTTCCGGGCCCATCGCGCGGTGCGTGGTGGTGGCCGGGTGGGTGATCAGCGTCTTGGCATCACCGAGGTTGTTGGAGATGTCGATGATGCGCAGGCGGTTGAGCACCTCGAAAGCGCGCTTCTTGGCCTCGTTCTCGGTGGCCTTCAACTCGAAGGTGATCACCGTGCCGCCGCCGGACATCTGGCGCTTGGCCAGCTCGTACTGCGGGTGCGAGGACAGGAAGGGGTACTTGACCCAGGCCACCGCCGGATGCGACTCCAGGAACTGGGCGATCTTCAGGGCGGAGTCGACCGACTGGCGCAGGCGCAGCGGCATGGTCTCCAGGCCCTTGAGCAGCGTCCAGGCATTGAAGGGGCTCAGGGCCGGACCGGTGTGGCGCATGAGGTTTTTCACCGGGCCGTCGATGTAGTCGTGCGGTCCCAGGATCGCGCCGCCGAGCACACGGCCCTGGCCGTCGATGTGCTTGGTGCCCGAGTAGACGGTGATGTCCGCGCCCAGATCGAAGCCGCGCTGCAGCAGCGGGGTGGCGAAGACGTTGTCCAGCACCACCTTCGCGCCCGCCGCGTGCGCGAGATCGGAGACCGCGCGCACATCGGTGAGGGTCTGCATGGGGTTCGAGGGGGTCTCGAAGAAGACGGCCTGGGTGGGCACGGACAGCGCCTGCTCCCACTGGTCCAGGTCCTCGCCGTCGACGAAGACGGTCTCCACGCCCCAGCGCGGCAGGATCTCGTTGGCCACCACGAAGCAGGAGCCGAACAGGCTGCGCGCCGCGACCAGTCGGTCACCGGCGGACAGCAGCGCGCCCAGCGCGGTGAACACCGCCGACATGCCCGACGCGGTCGCGAAACAGGCTTCCGCACCGTCGATCAGGCGCAGCCGCTCCTCGAACATGGCCACCGTCGGGTTGCCGTAGCGGGAGTAGACGAAGTGCTCGATATCGCCGGTGAACGAGGCCTCGGCGGCCTCGGCGCTCTCGTAGACGAAACCCGAATTGAGGAACAGCGCCTCGGAGGTCTCGTCGAAACCGGAACGGCGGGTGCCGCCGCGCACGGCCTGCGTGGCCGGGCCGACGCCCTCGGGCAGCGGCTTGTCGAAAGAGCCACCGGTGATCATGACTGCCTCCACGGAAGTCCGTCGGCGCGCCAGCCGGTGCTGCCGCGATGACCTTGGGCGTCCAGCGCACCCTCGAAGCCGTCCACCACATTGAAGGACGGGGTGATGCCGACGGTGGTGGCGGCGGTGGCCGCCCCGATCGAGCGCTGGCCGGAGCGGCAGATGAACAGCACCGGCGCGTCCGAATCCTGCGGGCGATCGGCGAGCGCCTGCTTCAACTGGTCCACGAAGCGGGGATTGGGCGTGCCGGTGGCGTCGACCCATTCGATCAACGCGGTCGGCCGGCCGATGCCGCTGGTGTCGGGCACCCCGACGAATCGCCATTCCGCGTCGGTGCGGACATCCACCAGCACCGCATCCGGATTGTCGCGCAACAACTCCCACGCCTGCTTCGGCGTGATGTCACCCGCGTAGTTCACCTGTACCTCCTGTGAATCCGCACTTGCCGCACCGCGTGCTCGATGCGTGGCCAGGTCGTCACCCGGAGCACCCCACCGCGGAGGAGGGTTGCCGACCAGCCAGCCGGGGCTTGGCGCTGGTACTCATGACCTGGGATGAGAGTGCCGAAAAAACTGCCGCCGTGTCAAACCCCGGCCGCGACTTCGGACCTTGTCACGAATTGCAGACCAACCAGCGCGAATTCTCCTTGACGAAGTGCCAAGTCGAGGTGGACTGCGCGCCGTCGACGCTGTAGGTGACCGGCGCGGTGGCCTTGTCGCCGTCGACGACCGGGTCGCCCAGCTTGTCGAAGTTGATGCTCGAGCCGGTCGAGCCCGCGATCTTCAGCGGCGAGTTGTTCTCGTCGAATCCCTTGCAGGCCACGGCCGGAACGTATTTGCCGGTCTCGCTACGGGACTTGATGAACTCACCCGCCGCGACCGCGAGCCGATCGCGATCTGTGACATTGTTCTCAACCGGGGAGACCAGCGTGGCGATCACGATGCCCAGGATCACCACCGCGATGACACCGGCGGCGACCAGGAACGGCCACATGCTCCGGGTTTCGTTCTGATCGATCGGGATCGGGGTCTGCTGCTCCACTGTCTCCTCGGCGTCGCTCATGGGTAGATCATGCCTGGCATTCCGGCAGTTTCACCGCCCGCGCGCAGGGGGTGCCGTGCGCCATCGATAGAATCAGCAGAATTTCCGCCCTCCCGGCGGGAATAGCAGGACAACGCAGCAACGCTGCAGCGTCGGGGGCCAATGGAGGTCGCCGAGGCCAGGGCGTCAACTTAGCCTAAGCTAAGAACGACGGCTAAGTTCAGACGGCAAGTTAGTTTCGACCCAAAGGGTGCGCGGAAGAATGACCGAACAGAGTGCAGCGACCCGCCCGCTACGCATTGCGATCGTGGGCGCAGGACCGGCCGGTATTTACGCCGCCGACGCCTTGATGAAGTCCGACACCCCGGCCGGTTTCACCGGGGTGAGCATCGACCTGTACGAGCGCATGCCCGCGCCCTTCGGCCTCATCCGCTACGGCGTCGCGCCGGACCACCCGCGCATCAAGGGCATCATCACCGCGCTGCACAAGGTCCTCGACAAGGATCAGGTCCGCCTGCTCGGCAATATCGACTACGGCGTCGACATCACCCTCGAGGACCTGCGCCAGTTCTACGACGCGGTCATCTTCTCCACCGGCGCCAATGCCGACCGCGCCCTGGAGGTTCCGGGCATCGACCTGGACGGCTCCTACGGCGCCGCGGACTTCGTGTCCTGGTACGACGGACACCCCGACGTGCCGCGCACCTGGCCCCTGGACGCCGAGAAGGTCGCCGTGCTCGGCGTCGGCAACGTCGCCCTCGACGTGGCACGCGTGCTGGCCAAGACCGGTGACGAACTGCTGCCGACCGAGATCCCGCCGAACGTCTACGACGGCCTCAAGGCCAACAAGGCCCTGGAAGTGCACGTGTTCGGCCGCCGCGGTCCCGCCCAGGCCAAGTTCACGCCCCTGGAGCTGCGCGAGCTCGACCACTCGCCGACCATCGAGGTCATCGTCGATCCCGAGGACATCGACTACGACGAGGGCTCCGAGGCCGCGCGCCGGCACTCCAAGCAGGTCGACATGATCTGCAACACCTTGGAGCAGTGGGCCATTCGCGATGTCGGCGACCGCCCGCACAAGCTGTTCCTGCACTTCTTCGAGAACCCCGCCGAGATCCTCGGCGAGAACGGCAAGGTCGTGGGCCTGCGCACCGAGCGCACCCAGCTCGACGGCACCGGAAACTGCAAGGGCACCGGCGAATTCAAGGACTGGGACATCCAGGCCGTGTACCGCGCGGTCGGCTACCTGTCGCAGAACATCCCGTCGCTGCCCTTCGACGACCAGGCCGGGACCGTGCCCAACGAGGCCGGTCGCGTGCTGGTCAACGAGGACGCCGACGGCAAGGACCGCTACGAGCCCGCCACCTACGTCACCGGCTGGATCAAGCGCGGCCCGGTCGGCCTCATCGGCCACACCAAGGGCGACGCCAACGAGACCATCGCCTGCCTGCTCGACGACGCCGCGGACTTCGTCCCGGCCGCCAAGCCGGAGCCGGAGGCCGTGACCGAGTTCCTCGAGGGCAAGGGCATCCCGTTCACCACGTGGGCCGGTTGGTACCGCCTCGACGCGCACGAGCGCGCGCTGGGCGAGCCGCAGGGCCGCGAGCGGGTGAAGGTCGTCGAGCGCGAGGACATGCTGGCCGCCTCCGAGCCGGACAAGGTGCTCTAACTTCGACAAGGTGCGCTGACCAGCGCGAATCCGCCTGGCGGACAAGGTTGTCCGCACATGTCACCGTTCTGAGGCATGCTGATCACGTGTTCGATGCCCATCTCCACATCTTCGATCCGCGGTTCCCGCTGGTCGAGAACGAGGGCCACCTGCCCGACCCGTACACCATCGCCGACTATCGCGAGCGGATGTCCCGCTTCGATATCGACGGTGGTGCCGTGGTCAGCGGGTCCTTCCAGGGCACCGATCAGAGCTACCTGCTGGCGGCGCTCGACGCGCTGGGCGAGGGCTGGGTGGGTGTCACCATGCTGCCGGTGGACGCCCCAGACGCGCAGATCATCGATCTGAACCGCGCCGGGGTGCGGGCCATCCGGTTCAATCTCAAGCGCGCGGGCGGGGATATCGTCGGGCTCACCATGCTGGCGCTGCGGGCCTACGAGCTGGCCGGCTGGCATGTGGAGCTCTACATCGACGGGTCCATGCTGGGCTCGCTGGAGCCGGTCATCACCAAGCTGCCCAAGCTGTCCATCGATCACATGGGCATGTCCGACGAATGCCTGCCGTATCTGCTCAACCTGGTCGACCGGGGCGCCAAGGTGAAGGCGTCCGGCTTCGGGCGGGTATCGATGAATGTCGGTGCGGCACTGCGCAAGATCCACACCGTCAACCCCGAGGCCCTGATGTTCGGCACCGATCTGCCGGGCACCCGGGCCGGGCGGCCGTTCCGGGATTCCGACATCTCCCTGATCGCCGACTCGGTCGGCTCCGATCTGCACAAGGTGCTGGAAGACAATGCCCGCGCCTTCTACGGACTGCCCGCCAAGGAACGCGCCCTGGAGGATCCGGAAACCGCGCGCATGGTCTCCGGCGAGCTCCCCACCCTGCGGCTACCGCGCTCGGAACTGCCGAAACTTCCTCCCCCGGATACCCTGCCCCTCCCGATCGTCGATCGCTGAATCCGCGTTATTGTCATACCGTCAACACCGGCTCTGTGAGCCGGTGCGCAGGATTCGACGACGAACCGAGGTAGGGCGTGAGCACTCCATCCACCGCCAAGCAGGGCCCGCTCGCGGGCATCCGAGTAGTCGAACTGGCCGGCATCGGCCCCGGTCCGCACGCGGCACTGCTGCTCGCCGATCTCGGCGCGGACGTGGTGCGGGTGCAGCGGCCGGGCGGGTTCCCGGGCTTCATGGAGCGCCCGCAGTGGCGGGGCCGCACCATCGTCGAGGCCAATCTGAAGGATCCGGCCGATATCGAGCAGGTGCTCGGGCTGATCGAGAAGGCCGATGTGCTCATCGAGGGCTTCCGGCCGGGCGTCACCGAGCGCATGGGCCTGGGCCCGGACGCCGCGCTGGAACGCAATCCGCGCCTGGTCTACGGCCGCATGACCGGCTGGGGCCAGTACGGTCCGCTGGCCGACCGCGCCGGGCACGACATCAACTACATCTCGCTGACCGGTGTGCTGAACGCCATCGGCCGCAAGGGCGAACGCCCGGTCCCGCCGCTGAACATGGTGGGCGACTTCGGCGGCGGCTCCATGTTCCTGGTCTTCGGCATTCTCGCCGCGCTGGTGGAACGTCAGAATTCCGGCAAGGGCCAGGTCATCGACTCGGCCATGATCGATGGCGCGCTTGCCCTTTCGCACATGATCTGGGGCATGAAGGGCATGGGCCTGTGGTCCGACGAGCGCGGCACCAACCTGCTCGACACCGGCATGGCCTTCTACGACACCTACGAGACCGCCGACGGCAAGTACATGGCGGTCGGCTGCATCGAGCCGCAGTTCTACGCGGAACTGCTTGCCGGGCTGGAGATCTCGCCCGAGGGCCTGCCGCACCAGCTCGACCCGGCGGGCCAGGATCAGCTGCGCAAGCTGTTCACCGAGAAGTTCAAGACCAAGACGCGTGACGAGTGGTGGGCGGTGTTCGAGCACACCGACGCCTGCACCACGCCGGTGCTGACTTTCACCGAGGCGGAACAGAATCCGCACATCCAGGCGCGCACCGGGCTCATCGAGATCGACGGCGTCGTGCAGCACGCGCCCGCGCCGCGCTTCTCGCGCACTCCGTCGGGCGTGCCGACCCCGCCCCCGAACGAGGGCACCCCGATCGAATCGGTCTGGGCCGACTGACTTTTACCCGGACAGCCGAACGCCCCCTGTGGATTCCACAGGGGGCGTTGACTTTTCCGATGCATAGGGCGTGACCGCCCCGGTGGCTATCAGGCGTCGGGGGCGACGAGCTGGATGTCGAGCTCGATGGCGATCTTGTCGCTGAGCATGGCGTTCGGCATGCCCGGGGCAACGCCGAAGTCGCTGCGCTTGATGGTGCCGGTGGCGGTGAAACCGGCGTGCGCCTTGTTGTCCTGCGGGAAGACCTGCACGCCGCCCCACTCGACGTCGAGGGTGACGGGCTTGGTGATGCCGCCGATGGTGGCCTCACCGGTGACCTCGAACTCCTCGGCCAGCTTGACCGGCTCGGGAACGCGGAAGGTCAGGTGCGGGCGGTTGGCGACATCGAGGATGTCGGCGGTGCGGACGTGGCCGTCGCGCATCTCGTTGCCGGTGTCGAAGGAATCGAAGTAGATGGTGGCCTCGATGGCCGCCTCGCCGGCGTCGTTCACGACGAAGCCGGTCTCGAAGCGGTTGAAGCGGCCGCGGACCTTGGAAATCCCCAGGTGCTTCACGGTGAAGCTGACCGAGGAGTGGTTGGCGTCGAGGGTCCAGGCGCCGGGGGCGAGGGTCTGCTCGGAAGTCGTCATGCCAGAAGATTAAGTGGACTGCGGTCCGCTTAACCAGGCCGTGGTTATCCGGGTACTGGCAGGGCGCGGATAACGGAACCAGGACCAGGCACTATGGAGAGGTGTCAAGATCCGAGTTCGCCGAGTTCCTGATCGCGCGCCGCGCGCAGCTGCAACCCGAAGACGTCGGCCTGCCCGCCGGGCGGCGCCGCCGCACGCCCGGACTGCGCCGCGAGGAAGTGGCCGCGCTCGCCGGGGTCAGCGCCGACTATCTTGCCCGACTCGAACAGGGACGCGACACCAACCCCTCCATGGCCGTGCTGGCCGCCCTCGCGGATGCGTTGCGGCTCAATGAGATCGAGCGGCACCACTTCGGCAAGCTGGCGCTGAGCCTGGAGCAGAAGGCGCCCTGCCCGTCGTCCGGACAGGCCCGGGAGCAGGTCTCCGAAACCATTCAGGCGGTCATCGACGCCCTGCAACCGACCCCCGCCTTCGTGCTCGGCCGCTGGCAGAACCTGCTGGCCGGCAACCCATCCTTCCGGGATTTCGCCGAACCCCTCGGCCTGTTCGACGCGGAGACGCACAACAACTTCGCGCTTTACGTCTTCGCCCATCCCGGCGCCCGGAAGGCCTTCCTGAACTGGGACGCGGCCGCCGATATGGTCGCGTCGTCGCTGCGCGCGGCCGTCACCCGATTCCCGGACGACCAGAATGTGCAGGCCGTCATCATCCGGCTGGGCCACTATCCGGAATTCGAGCAACGCTGGCGCGAACACCGGCTCACCGATTTCCGAACCGTCGTCCTGAGGATTCAGCACCCGCTCCGCGGCGAGGTGGAGGTCGAGATCGAGACCCTGGATCCGGCCGCCGACCAGACCGTCATGGTCTGGCTGGTCGACCGCCGACAGGCCCGCCAACCCGGATTGCGGCTGGTCAACGAATAAAAGCCGCAGGTTCCGGGCCTTTCGTTAACCCTGCTACAGGAGCCGTGGCGCACTACAGTTGAGCCATGGCTCGGAATTGGCCGATGGTCGAACGGGAGAGCGAACTCGAATCGATCAGGTCGGCGCTCACCGGCGACGACTTCGTCGGGGCGGTGCTCACCGGCGACGCGGGGGTCGGCAAAACCACGCTGGCGCGGCTGGCCACCGCCGCCGTCGGCGGAAACATTCGATGGGTAGCGGGGACCGAATCCGCCCGGAGCATTCCGCTCGGGGTCTTCGCGCACATGGTGGGGGTGTACACCGCCCACGATCCGGTGACCTTCATGGCCGCGGCGCGCGAGGCGTTGCTCGCCGACGGGCACACCATCATCGGCGTCGACGACGCGCACCTGCTCGATCAACTGTCGGCGACACTGCTGCTGCAGCTGGCCATCGATCGCGCCGCCCACATCGTGTGCACCGTGCGCAGCGGGGTGCAGGTGCCCGATGCGGTGACCTCGCTGTGGAAGGACGGGCACCTGCTGCGCATCGACCTGAAGCCGTTCACGCAAAGGCAGAGCGTGGAATTGGTGGAATCGATGCTGGGCGGGCAGCTCGAGGGCTTCACCGCCAACCTGATGTGGGAATCCTCCGGGGGCAACGCGCTTTTCCTGCGGCACCTGGTCGAGGGCGCGCTGGAGGCGGGGACGCTGCGGCAGGTCAACGGGGTGTGGCAGCTGCGCGGGCGCGCGGCGGTCACCTCGGAATTGGCCGCGCTGCTGGAGGATCGGGTCGAGCAGATGCCGGAATCCGTGCTGCGGGTGCTGGAGCTGCTGACGTTCTGCGAGCCCATCGATCTGGATGTGCTGTCGGAGATCGCGGGTGAGGAGGCGGTGGAATCGGCCGAAACCCGCGGGCTCATAAGGATTGTCGAGAACAGTCATCAGCTGCTGGTGCGGTACAACCACCCGCTGTTCGGCGAGGTGATCCGGCGGCGGCTGGGGATCGCGTCGGCGCGGCGGCTGCGCGGGCGGCTGTACTCGGCGCTCCGGGACCGGCCCATCAACTCCGCGTCCGAGCGCATCCGCTTGGCCGAATTGGCCTTGGACAGTGATAAATCGGCGGATCTCGAACTGTTCCTGGCCGCCGCGGCGGACGCCATCTCATTGGCGAATCTGCCACTGGGAGAACGGTTCGCGCGGGCGGCGGTGGAACGCCGCGGCGGCGTCGAGGCCGCGGACCTGCTGGCCCGGGCACTGCTGTGGCAGGGACATCGGATAGAAGCCGAACGCACACTGGCGGGCTTCGATCCCGACCAGTTGAACGAGACGGAACTGGCCCGCTGGGGCTGCACCCGGGTGTCGAACCTGCTGTGGTCCATGGGTGACGCCGACCGCGCCGACGAGGTTCTCGAGACCGTGCGGCAGCGCGCGGAACATCCGAAAGTCGTTGCGACACTGGACGGCCTGGCCTCGGCGGTGGCCGTCAACGAGAATCGGATGGACGACGCCTTCGCCCTCGCCGAACCCGTGATGGCGAGCTCCGAAGCCCCACCGTGGGCGGTGTGGTGGGCCGCCTTCGGCGGCGGACTCGCCCTGGCGATGATGGGACGCGGGGAGGCCGCGCTCCGATACGCCGAGCGCGGGCACAAGGTGGAGGAGCATGTGGACGCGCTCAACCGCTTCACGCTGACGCACGCGGAAGTGCTGGCGCTCACCTTCACCGGCGAGCTGGAGGCCGCACGGCGTTGCGCCGGAAGCAATTTCAGCTACTCCTCGCCCGGCCAGTATCTGGCCTGGGGCATGACCAAGATCCTGCAGGGCACCGTCGACGTCGCCCAGGGCCAATTCCCGCAGGGCATCGACAATCTCGAACAGGCACTCGCCGCCCTCACCACCGAGGGCGCGGCGGCCTGGATGTTCCCCGCGCAATTGCGCCTGGCGGAGGCGTATTCGGCGCTCGGCCGACCCACCGAGGCAGCGGAAGCCATTGCGGCGGCGACCTTCCGGGGCGGACGGCACAGCGCCGTCTACGAACCCTTACTCGAACTGGCGCGCGCCATGCAGGCCGCGGCCGAGGGCACCGCGACACCGGCCGTCCGGCTGGCGCTCGGGGCCGCGGATCTTGCCGCGCGCACCCATCAGCACGCCATCGAGGCCATGGCGCTGCACACCGCCGCCCGCTTCGGCGATCACACTGTGGCCGGGCGGCTCGCGGATCTGGCGGCCCGCATCGACGGGCGCCTGGTGCAGGTGCAGGCCCGGCACGCGGTGGCGGTCGCCGCCCACGACGGGCCCGGATTGGACGCCGCCGCAGCGGAATTCGAGAGCATCGGGGCCTTGCTCTCGGCTGCCGACGCGGCCGCGCAGGCGGCCTCCGCGCACGAGCGCAGCGGGGACCGGCGGCGACTGCTGGAATCGGCGGCCACCGCGAACCGGCTGGCCGCCGCCTGCGGCGGGGCCTCGACCCCGGCGCTGCGGCAGTCCGCGCAGCCGCTGCCGCTGACCGCCCGGGAGCGCGAGATCGCGAATCTGGTGTCGGCCGGGCTGTCCAACCGGCAGATCGCGGATCGGCTGACCGTGTCGGTGCGGACCGTGGAAGGGCATCTGTACCGGGCGTGCATCAAGCTCGATGTCACCGATCGGGAGGCGCTGGCCGAACTCATGCGAGGCGGGACAACGTCCGGCAAATCAGAGAATTGATGTTGCGGGTAGAGGCAAAAAGCCTTCTACCTGCAAAGTGTGCGATATGTCTCGAGATTCACCGTCAAGGCATAGGAACGTCGAACAGGGACTAGAGCAACAAGCTCTCAATCAGTTAACATCCGGCGAAGTGTGAGCCCATCGGGGGTCACACGGGGGGGAAGTCGGGAAAATCTGATGAGGGTGGTGTTTTCGGCGTGGCTCGTCGGCATCGTGAAATGAATACCGGCGTGCTGCGACACGCCATCCGTCCCGCCGTCGGCGTGCTGCCGCTGGCCCTGGCCATCGCCTGCGCCGCGGCCGCACAGGCCGTTCCGCAGCCCGGAGTGACGACCGGCCCCGCGCAGCCGGGCACCAGCTCGTCCCCGGCCCAGCCCGGAACCACCGTCAAACCGGCCCCGCCGCAGTCGTCCCCGCAGGTCGACTACGTGGTGCCGGAGAATCACCGGCCGATTCCGGCCGACACCGCGCCCGCGCCCGCCATCGATTGGCAGTCGCTGCACGCGCCCGAACCGGTCGAGCCGGTCGCGCCCATCGCTCCCCCGCCGCGCACCGTGCGCGTCGGCGACTTCTACACCCCGGCCCCCGATCAGCTGCCGGACGAGATCCTGAACCCGGTCAACGGCTTCTCCGCCGATGCCGAGGCGGGCCTGTCCACCGCGCTGAATTCGGTCGGCATCGACCCGTCGCGCTCCGACAAGATCGCGGGCATGACCGCGGCCGGGGCCGTCGGCGGCGCCGCGCTGCTGGGCATCCCGGGCGCCGCGGCCGGCGCGCTGGGCGGCGGCATCGGCGGCGGCATCATCGGCGCCGGTGTCGGCGCGGCCATCGGCGCCGGGATCGGCGTCGGCATCGTGGCGGCCACGGCGGCTGCCGCGGGCGCTGCCTCCGGCGGCATCGGCGCCGCCATCGCCGCGCCCGAGGCCATCCCGGTCATCGGCGGCGGCGCGCTCATCGGCCTCGGCGTGGGTGCCGCTGTCGGCGCGGTCGGCGGCGCTGCCCTCGGTGCGGCTGCGGTCGGCATTCCGATGGCGGTCCTCGGCGGTGTCGGCGGCGGCATCGCGGGCGCGGCCATCGGCGGCGCGTTCTAACCGCTCCCCCAAGCGTTTTCCTCCGGCCGGGCAAACTTCGCACCCCCTCTTCGAGGCGCTGACCTGCGACGACGCAGACGCGCCCGGGATGCGGGCAAGCTCGGCCGGAGGCCCATGCGAATTACCGGTAGCAATGCCCGGTCCCCGGACCGGTGACACGAAATATGTTCGGAAGGTGGGTGTTTCGACGTGCCTCGTCGGAATCGTGAATTCAAGAGCAATGTGGCTCGGCGGGCGATCGTCGTAGGCACCATCCCGTTGGTCCTGGCCGTGGCCTGCTCGAATACGAGCGACCAGCCCGCCAAGGTCGCGGACGGCACCTCGACGCAGTCAGCCGCGCCGAAGCCGAACGACACCCGCACTCCGGGCAATCCCACTGCGCCGCAGTCCAACCCGCAGCCCGGCCTCGCCGATTCCACCCCCGGCGACGCCCTGCCCAC